>JAKMFD010000140.1 GCA_022425625.1 Crocinitomicaceae bacterium
GCTTACTGCTTAGGTGAACTTTATCTCCTGTCAGTTTTGAAAGTGCATCGAAACCTTTTTGAAGGCTTTCAAAGTCTTCTCCCAGCATGTAATCATAGTCAGGCGCTAATGGTGATGAATCAAAAGAGGAAACAAAGAAACCTTTAGGCTGATTGTTTGGATTCGCAATTACATCTAATGGTCTTTGCTTAATTGCGCTCCAAAATCCTGATTCAAGTAACAAAGCTTTAATGTCTTCAGCGCTGAAATCGGCAACTTTATCAACATCGAATTTTTTTGACGTTTGTTTACCATCTGTAGATATAAGAACATTCATAATTCTTCGTTTATCACCGCGAACAATAGACTTTACTGTTCCACTCACGGGACTTACAAATTTTACTGATGCTTCTTTTTTATCAAAAAATAGAACATCTCCAACCTTTACAACATCACCTTCTTTCACAACCATTTTTGGTGTTAATCCGTGAAAATCTAGTGGTGAAATACCGACAGTTGACGAAACTGAAATATCTTTGATTTCTTTTTTTGCTTCTCCTACAAGTCTGATATTCAGACCTTTTCGAATACTGATTGTATTGGACATGAAAATTGCAATTATAATTAGATGACAAAATTACGAAATTCCTAAGCGTAGTAAGGACATGGCGGGAAATAATATACCCTTAAATAATAATTTAGAATAGTTCTAAATAGCAATATTTGATAATGCTCAAATTAATTAATCTTTTTACCTCTAATTGCTAGGTTTCATTCAATGGAATACCACAGTTTTTAGTCACTTATAGGCAATTACTGCGAATTCTCTATTTATAATCCTTCATTGTTATGGATATTTGATAAGAATAGAATAACTTTAATTCATGACGCATACTCAAACTAAAGGCATTGAAATCTCAGTATCGAGTTGGTTTAGAAATGATCTGTTCACCGAAGCAGATTCCAATTTCTTTTATAATTATGAAATAACAATCCGCAATCGACTGAGCTATCCAGTGCAGCTTCTTTCTCGAGAGTGGCATGTGCTTCATTTATTGCATGGCATTTCAACAATTAGTGGAGAGGGTGTCGTTGGTGAAACCCCTACACTGATGCCTGGTCAGGAGTTCAGTTACACCAGTGGTTGTGAGCTCATTGTTTCTATGGGGATGATGTATGGTAAATTCTTTTTCAAAGACTTAACTTCAGAGGAGCTTTTTTATGCAGATATTCCTGCTTTCAGTTTGGTTTATCCGGTGCTCCTAAATTAATAGCTTAACTCAATAACTTTTTTGGTTTCAAAAAATGAACTATCGAAACTTTCATTTAGGTCATAGATTTTGAATTTCATATTGACTTTATTCAATTCATCATTGAAGTCACCGCCTTTTAAATAAAATAGTCCTTTGAAGTTTTTATTTTCTTTTTTAGAAAGGTGTCGAGTTAGTTTCAAGAAGCTAGGCATATTAGTGACAGCTCTGCTTATCATATAGTTGTATGGGCCATCATGGTCTTCTACTCTTGAATGAATCGTTGCTATGTTTTTAAGGTTCAGTTGATGTTTAACTTCTTCAATAACCTTTAATTTTTTACCTATTGAATCAAGTAATGTGAAGTTGCATTCAGGGTTCGCAATGGCCATCGGAACACCTGGGAATCCTCCTCCTGTTCCGATATCAAGAATGCTACTACCTTTTTCAAAATTCGAAAATTTCTGAATACCAAGAGAATGAAGTACATGTCGTTCCCTGAAGTGTATCATGTCTTTCCGAGATATAACATTTATTTTAGCATTCCATTCCTCATATATGTCGGTTAGCTGATCAAGCTGTTCATATTGTTTGGATGAGAATTCTGGAAAATATCTTCTGATCTCATCCATTTAAATGGAGTCTTTTGTCTTTTCGGCCATTCCTGCTAAAAAATCTCTGGCCCTAAAAAGCTGAGCTTTGACAGTTCCTAAGGGCAATTTTAGCTCTGTAGCGATTTCTTCGTAGCTCAATTCTTTAAAGTAACGCATTTCGACTAAGTCTCTATATTTTGGCTTTAGCTTACTTACTAAAAGTCGCATGTGCACGACTCTTTGATCTTGTATAAAGGTTTCTTCTGGGTTTGGTGTATTTGATTTAGCATCGATTTGCATAACATCTCCATTGTCTGTTCGAACACCAGTATCCATCGAAGTTACCTTAATTCTCTTTTTCCGGATGAAGTCAATACAGTTGTTAGAGGCTATTTTAAAGAGCCATGTGCTAAACGCAAAGCTAGGCGAATACTGCGGTAACCTGTTGAATGCTTTACCGAATGCTTCAATTGTTAAATCGTCGGCATCATCGGGATTCTTTACCATTTTGAGCATCATGTAATAGATGGATTCACGATAACGCTCCATGAGGTCCGCATAAGCAAGCTGATCTCCTTTAATCGCTGCTTCAACAAGGTTTAAGTCGTATTTGGCTTTATCAGATAAATGACTTTTTTCTACCATGTAGCATTCTTTTTATTTTTTGCAACAGTATATAATACCGGGATAAATAATGCATAAAATATATCCCAAAGAGGAAAAAATTGTGCAAACTTTTTTTCCTGTAATTGAAGAAGGCATTTACCTTGTATCAACCATTTTATCACGTATAGCAAAAACATAGCCACAACAATATAAAAAGTATAAACCTCCTGTAAAATCAAAGAAACAAAAGAAATCCAAGCCAGAATTAAGGAAATAGGGTAGATTGCTAACAATAGCTTCTTAATAAACTTGTATTTAGGTGTCGTTGAAAAGTGTCTCGATTTTTGTTTAACCCATTCTTGTAACGTTTTTTTTGCTGGTGAAAACATATAAGATTCGGGCTCAATTTGAATAGTGCAATTCTTCTTATTCCTGGTGGCTTCTTGAATAAACAAGTCATCATCGCCTGAGGCTATCGAATAGTGTGATTTAAATCCGTTGTTAGTAAAAAAGGTATCTTGGGTATAAGCCATGTTTCTTCCGACACCCATATATGGCCTATTGTGCAGAGCCATTGAAAAATAATTTATTCCAATCCAAGCGGTATCATAGCGAATCAGTTTGTTTAAAAACCCAGGAAGAGTACTTAGCGGTCCATAACCAAGAATAATATTTTTTGAATTGAACTTTGAGGACATGTGATGAATCCACATAGAGGAAGATGGCATGCAGTCAGCATCTGTAAAAAGAAGATGTTCATATTTTGCAGCTTTTATACCTATCGTTAATGGTAATTTTTTTCCAGACCTTAAATGTTTATTATGTTGAAGTTCAACAATTTTCAGGTTTCTATATTGTTTTGAGAATTCCTCAAGTATTTCCTTACTGTTATCAATCGATTGATGGTTTACTACAATAACTTCGAACTCCGCATAATTTTGTTCAAGAATCTTCGGTAGATTCAAAATAAGCTGATCACTCTCGTTTCGAGCACAAATTATTACACTAACAGGAATAATTTCAGCGTTAATTTTTGATGTTTTTTTAAAAAATGCAAGCTTAAGAAAAATAGACAATACATAATACAATTGAATCATAAGCGTTAGCAGAAAAATGATCAATAGAATTATTGAAAGGTCATCACTGATATATTGCTTTAGGAGTTTCATTTATATTGCTTTTACAAATATGACTTTTGAATTGATTTCAATGTATCTTTGGCCCATATTGTTATTAACATTTTTATGCACTTCGACATTTTAAATAAAGATAAAGGTTCTGCCGCACGTGCCGGAAAACTAACAACTGATCACGGAGCAATTGAAACACCAATTTTTATGCCTGTCGGTACGGCAGGTACGGTCAAAGGAGTTCATCAGAGAGAACTAAAACAAGATGTTAAAGCAGAAATTATTCTTGGAAATACATATCACTTGTTTTTGAGACCTGGTATGGATATTATTGAAGGCGCAGGTGGTTTGCATAAGTTTATGAATTGGGACAGACCTATTCTTACCGATAGTGGGGGGTATCAAGTGTATTCATTGTCAGGTTCCAGAAAAATAACTGAGGATGGTGTTAAGTTTCAGTCACATATTGATGGAAGCTACCATTACTTTACGCCGGAGCGTGCAATAGACATTCAAAGGAGTATAGGTGCAGATATCATTATGGCTTTTGATGAGTGCACGCCTTATCCATGTGATTATGCGTATGCTAAAAATTCTATGGGTATGACCCATCGATGGTTAAAGAGGTGTATGGATCAAATGGAAAAGACATCTTGTAGCTATGGTTACAATCAAGCGCTATTCCCCATAGTTCAAGGAAGTACATATAAAGATTTAAGACAAGAGTCAGCTAAAGTTATTTCCTCTTTTAATGCTGTCGGAAATGCAATTGGTGGCCTTTCAGTAGGAGAGCCTGAAGAGGATCTTTATGAAATGACGGCCTTGGTTACAGAAATACTTCCAAAGGAAAAGCCAAGATATTTAATGGGGGTTGGTACACCTTGGAATTTATTAGAGTGTATTGCCCTTGGTGTTGATATGTTCGATTGTGTAATGCCCTCAAGAAACGCAAGGCACGGGTTATTATTTACTTCAAATGGAACCATTAATATTAAAAATAAAAAATGGTCAACGGATTTCTCTGCTATTGATGAGCATAGTGATTGTTATGTTGATTTAAATTATTCTAAAGCATATTTGCGCCATTTGTTAAAGTCTGGAGAGTTCTTAGGAATGCAAATTGCCACGATTCATAACCTGGCGTTTTACCTAAGACTCATGAAAGAGGCTAGAGCTAGAATTATTGATGGTAGCTTTACTTCTTGGAAAAACACAATGGTAAAACAAATGAACAAGCGTCTTTGATGTTATCTATAATAGATCGATATATAATTAAGAAATTTCTTTCAACATTCTTTTTCATGTTGGGGGTTATCATGATGTTCGCTATTGTTTTTGATGTATCAGAGAAGCTAGGAGAGTTCATCTCGAATCAAGCTCCATTGAGTGAAATCATATTTGACTATTACATTAATTTCATCATACTCTATGGGAATATGTTCACTTCAATGATTGTATTTCTATCTGTAATTTGGTTTACAACAATAATGGCTAAGGATACTGAGATCATACCGATCTGGTTCAGTGGCAAACCTCTATCGCGGTATCTCAGACCTTATTTTATATCCGCCTCAATACTTATGCTATTTTCACTAGGAATCAATCACTTTTTAGTTCCTCGGGCCAATAAGGTGCGATTGTCATTTGAAGAAAAGTATTATCGCGATGCTATGGTTGTTCGTGATTACCATGCTGAATTTCCAGGAGAAGAATCTGTTTATTTTTCAAATTATACCAATAGTGATGGTAGAGTTAATGATTTTGTTTTTCAAAAGTGGTCTAAAGACAGAAAGCCTATTTATTTTTTAAAATCTCGATATGCCTTAAATCAACCAAATTCAAAACAATGGGAGCTTCATGATTTTTATGAAAAACGCTTCTACAATGACTCCATTGCACTTAGACATGTAAAGCGTTTGGATACTACTTTCAATTTTAGTATATCAGATATGGCACTTCGAGAAAATACAGCGGAATCGATGTCTTATTCTGAACTAAAAGCCTTCATAAAACGTGAACGTGCAAAAGGATCGGCAATTGTTCCTCTGTACGAAATTGAATTACATCAAAGGACATCTTATCCATTTGCAGCATACATATTGACTCTTATTGGTGTTTCCGTGGCTTCTCAGAAACGAAGAGGTGGAATCGGTGTGAACATCGCAATTGGCTTAGGGATCGTATTTGTTTACATTTTTGCAATGAAAATGTTAACTGTTGCTGCGTTAAATATAGGATTCCCTTCGTTAGTAGCAGTATGGACACCTAATGTTTTCTTTGCTATTGCTGCTATTGTTTTGTTTCGATTTTCTCAAAAATAGATACTAATCTTTTAATCAGAAGCTAAGTATTCTTACTTACATTGCCCGGGACCGATACGTATTTCTTATTTCGTATCCTCTTGTATTTTTCATCCTAACATCCTGATATCTTTTATTCATTCGAGAACTTGATGGAGATTTGTTCCAACTCTTAAAAACAACTCGATATGAAAACTTTAAACTTGATTAAAACTTTTTCGATGTCATTTTATTTAATTGTGCTTATTGGATTTACGGCGAATGCTGAATCCATGAAAGTAGCAAGCAATGAGAATAATAAAGTTCTTATAACAAATAAGGTTTGGGTCACAATATCAAACTCAGATCACATTCCTTATTATAACGAGACTTCAGAACTTGTTTCTATGGATGAAGAATTGAATAAAGCTTTAAAAGCGTTGAACATTACAAATGTTCAACGTGCAGTTCCTGCATCACGATCAGAAAAACTAATTAAAGTTTATGAATTTACTGCTGAATTCAATAAGGAAGATCTTATTAGAGAATTAAGTAAAATTCAGGCACTTTCAATGATTGAATCCGCCCCAGAATATCGAAAGTTGGCTACTCCAAATGATTACAACCTTTCTAATTCAGATTATTCTTTAGATCTAATTAATGCGCAAGGTGCATGGGATTATTCAATTGGTGACCCTTCTGTATCTATTGCAATATCTGATCAGAATGTAGATGTGAATCACCCAGAGCTTCTTGGTCAGGTCGTTTATTACGATACATCAAATAATACTTCTACAAGTCATGGTACTGCTGTCGCACTGATTGCAGGAGGCTCGACTAATAACGCATTAGGTCAAAGCCATATTGGTTACAATTGCTCTTTAGCAATTTATCAAATGAATTATAATGAAGTATTAGCTGCATCATATGCGGGTTATCGAGTAATAAACCTAAGTTGGACTTCAGGATGTGAATTCAGTCAGTATGTTCAAGATATTATTGATGAGGTATATGAGAATGGAACATTTATTGTTGCTGCTGCGGGTAATGGTTCAACATGTGGTAGTTCGGAGAGTTTAGTTTACCCTGCATCTTGTGACCATGTTTTCTCTGTTACTAGTATTGGTCCTAATGACAATCATGAACGAATAGAAGGGAATCCTTCAACTACTCACCAGCACAACGCAATGGTTGATTTGAGCGCACCAGGATACAATCTTACAATTAGTCCTGCAGCGAATTGGAATGTGGTTGGATCGGGAACGTCTTATGCCGCACCTTTTGTTAGTGGTACTGTTGGTTTAATTTTGGATGTCAACCCTTGCTTAAGTAATGATGATATTGAATATATATTAAAGACATCCTCTGTAAATATAGATGCTGAGAATCCCAATTATATTGGTATGATTGGTACAGGTCGATTGAATGCAGCTGCAGCATTAGAATTGGCATCTAGTTTCACGGTTATGGAGATTGAAACAGAGGTGTCAGTTTCTTGTAATCAGGTTGGAGGAAATGTTGATGTAGCAATCATCGGTGGTAATGCACCATATAATGCACTTTGGTCAAATGGTTCTGAGGATTTAAATCTAATTGATGTTCCTTTCGGTTCATACTCTTTAATTGTTACTGATGCACTTGGATGTACTTCAGATGTATTCGTAGATATTGAGGCTATAACCCCTGTTATTCTTGAAGATGAAATCCAGCATGTTTCATGCAATAGTATAGCCAATGGTGCAATCGATGTCACTGTAGTTCAGGGAACACCAGACTACACTTATCAATGGTTGCATGGTCCAACCACTGAAGACATCAGCGATCTTTATGCTGGTACTTACCGATTAACGGTTACTGATGGAAATGGGTGTCAAACATTTGTTTCTTATGAAGTATTAGAGCCTGAATCAATCGATGCAGAGCTTATTGTTGATGAACCAAGCTTTCAAGATGAACTTTCAACTTTAGACTTGACGGTTGTTGGTGGAATGGCGCCATACACCTTCCAATGGAATACAGGTGATGCTTCAGAAGATTTATATAATGTCTCTGAAGGATATTATGAGGTTGTTATTATGGATGCGAATCAATGTACTGAAGAACTCAACGTAACAATTGAGGGATTAAGCCAAGCAGGGCTTAATGAATCTGAAGCTCATGACGTTAATGTGTATCCTAATCCTACTGCGAATGTGGCAACTGTGTCATGGACCAATAAAAAATTAGATCAGCTTTCTATTATAAATGCAAATGGTCAACTCGTAGAAAAAATGGATGTAGCCATGGTGAACGAATATCGGACAAATGAATTAAATCCTGGTATTTATTTTATCAATCTTTCAGAAAATCAATCTACTGTTGCAACAAGAAAATTGGTTGTGAGATAATCTCTTTATGTTTAAGTTTCTCTATAGAAAGCCTCCAAAATTGGGGGCTTTTTTATTTTAAGATACTTACAGTACCATTACTAGTGTCTGTATAACCATCATTATAATCAATGATATAATAAAAGGAGCCAACCGGCAGTTTTTCACCATTGAAAGTGCCACTCCAAGGATATTGTTCATAGCTCCCTGCTTGACTTTCAAATATAATATTTCCCCACCTGTTGTATATAAATACTTTGTTGTTGGGATAAATTTCATCAATATTTTCTAAGCTCCAGAAATCATTAACATTATCACCGTCAGGAGTAAATGCAGTAGGAACAATAATACCACATTCAATAATTTCGATGATAACATTATTTGGTAGGCTTTCACAATTGTTTTCAGTTGAAGTCACGTAATACGTTAATGAACCTAGTGTATTGCTCGGAGCTAAGGTAGGTTCAGTACTGATAATTTCATTTAATTCTTCATCTGCATACCAAGTGATATTTCCTGAATTCGTTTGGGCTTCCATTAAAAATGGTACTTCATTGTTGCAATATGATGCATCATCCGATACAACAGGTATACTAGGAGTAGGGTATATAGTTATTACAACAGGTTCAATCGCAACACACCCCAAGTCGCTGATACTCTGTATAAAGTAAACACCTGAGTTTTCGATTGCAGTCAATCCTTCTAAAACTATACTTGCATCTGAATCTGTCCAATAGGAAAATTCAACACCGCCAATGCTTCCATCCGTAACTTGAGCATCTAATAGATTTATAGTTTCTGGTTCACATACTGGAGAAGGATTTGTAACAATAAGTGTGGGGATCTCAGGAGCTGTAAAAACACCTATGGCATCATATGAACAATTATTATTTGAACTGAAAGAGGCAGATACATCTATAAGCTGTCCATTAGCAGTTAGCCCTGTCAATAAAACGGTTTGCGGACTTGAGGTGATTGCGAAAGATTGGTTATTAGGAGCTGTTATATTTAGTGTACCATCATTCGGACTGGCCACATAAGAAATGGTAAGTTCTGCGCTGTAAGTATTATCCTGAGGGTCACATTCCAACACCACACCTGTTAAATCTGTGATTTGACATATTTCGGGATAGTAATAGGATTCACAGTGATCTACTAAATCACATCCTGTGGGAACGATAAAAGTTATTTCCAATATATAATTGGTATTCGGTATCAATCCTACAAATTCTGGATTGTAGAATGGAGAACCATTATTGCCCATAGACGTTGCCGTTATTCCTGAGCCTATCGTACAAGGTCCACCAATAGGGTAGAGTCTAGCCTGTCTATCTACCGGGCAGGCATTTCCACCAGGCGAATTTACACCAACTGATACAATTAATCCAAGAGTTCCAGTATTCGAAGAGGTAATAGTATGATAGGACTTGAAGGTTCCTCCATTGATTGGATTGGAGCCCATTAGGTTAATTTGAGAGCATTGATTTAACGGATCTGCTGCACTTTGGTAGTCCGGATAAGCTCCAGCAATAAGGCAATCTGGAGTATTGCAATTTCCGCATTCAAAACAGGTAAAAGTACTTGTGAATATTTCTTGACACCCATTGTTGTCTGTAATACTTAGCTCTATTAGGTCTCCATTATTTAGATTGGTTAGATCTACTGTTCCCCCTGAATTGCCGACAGTTGTATTGCTCAATGTTCCAGAGCCCAAATTTACAAGGTTATAGCTGCCTGAAAAGAATTCAGGATACCCACCATTTATTGTAATGGTAACAGATCCTGAATTGCAATCATTAATATTTGATGCGGTTATAGGATTTAAATAGCTTATCTCAATCGGAGCTCCTAAAGCAAAACAACCATCTTCATCTGAATCATGATTGAAAACAGGAGGTGTAGCCATATCCATTGTTATGGGGACGAGCCAAACTGTTTGATTTGGAGCGGCAATCGCTGGAGCAAAGGTGCCGTTATTTACGCTGTTTGCAGCATCTCCGATAACATACTGACCTGTAAAGCACACATCGGTTGCGGGGTCATTTGTTGTTGGCTCACAGTTGTAAAGCGCATAACCCATACTTGAGTTTGCCGAAACATTTGGTAATGTATAGTTTGTGGTTGTCAAATCTATTGTCTCGTTAAAACAAAGAACATAGTCCGAATTACTCGTGTTTGAAGTTATTATATCTGTGACACCGGCATTAGCCGAGCATCCTGGAATACCATAAAAATCCAAGCAACCAAAGTCATAATCACAATCGGTTCCTATTATTGTATTAATGATAAGCGTATAGTTTGTATTTGGATTGAGTCCAATCCACTCAGGATTAAATCCACTACCTACACCATTAGCATTCGTTATCGTTGGTAGAATATCTGGCCCTGAACACGAGTTGACCGCTTCCCTTAGAACTGCAGATCGACTCAGTTCACTGCATGAAAACTGGCTAAAATTAATCTGTTGAACCACACCAACATTACCAAATGCATCAGTTGTAACGGTATGATGTGTAATATAGGTCGTGTTGTTTAGGTCTGCACATGGGTTGTTACAAGAAAGATATGTTCTGTCTTCAAAAGTATTTACACTTCCGGAAGTACATCCAGGATCAGCACAGGTACCGCAAGTTGGCGGGATATAATTGACCTGGATGACATCTGCAAAATCGAAGCATCCGTCTCCATTCCCATCTAAAGCATCTGCGATATCACTTGTATATGGAAGTATCCAAAGCTGCTCGTATCCTCCAATAATCGTCCCACTGATACCTCCTGCATCTATATCGCTAGTGGATGTGCCGTAATCAGAACCTAGATAACATGGATTGTTGTTAAAATTGGAAATTTCTGCAGCATTAAAAGGTAAATTAGGTTCACAGCTAAATATGGCCCACCCGTAGGTTAGCGTTCCACCGTTTAGATTTTCATTGGTAACAGAAAAGCTTATCGTTTCACAGTTTGATAAATCGTATTCATTCGGCCCAACATTTGTACCACCTATAATATTTATGTTTCCTGAAGAAACGTCACATCCATCGCAAACCTGACCTGTATTTGCTGTGTAAATGCATGCTGCATTTCCAGAATTGGTATTCGAGTCAAATTCTATATTTTCGACACAACCCATAACGGTGACAAATATTGTCATACTATAATCTGTCGAAGCTGAAGGGAAAATACCATTGGATTCATAGCTTAAAACATCCGTTCTATTTTCATACGGAGCCCAATCAGAGTCATTTGCAATTGAATTCACATCATCACCAATTAGTCCAATAAGATCATCACTTATTCCTGATGTCAAATCACTTTGTGAAATCAGAGGGTCAAATCCTCCTGCCATCACTTCTGGAGTGTTAAATGAAGATAAAAATGATAGTGTAAAACCATAATGGGCAACATCAGACCCACCTAAGTCTAAATAAAGATTAAGTTCGTAGGTAATACTCCCATCAGGATTTGTTGTTTGCGATATGAGATTTATAGAGCTTTCATCGCATGCTAAGGACTGAAATGAGATAACAAAAAATAAAATTATTGTCGTTAATTTCATCATATCGAGAATAGTTGTTTGTTTTTTTTAACGCTTTCTTTTTGTTGATTCTTAAGCGATTCTGCAAAGATAAAAGTCTTTTTCAAACAGACTACGTATTTATATGTATCTACCTGAGAGTGAATACCTACCTTATACTGTGTAGGCTTTTCTAATTTTAATTAGTGCTTCATATTTTCTTTCTGCTCTAGAATGCAATACTGCATCTTTGTTGAAACAAACAAACAACACAATGAATCGAATTACAAATAAAATAAATCATGAAGCAATGAGGTTATTCATTAAAGACAAGGCAGCGTACAGAACTGCAACGATACAAATAAAAGAACAGATGCTAAAGGAATCAAAAACCAAAGTTGAATCTGTATTGTTGTTCTCAACTATTTTTACCGCCTTTTTCTCACTTATGATGCTCGTAAAAACTTTGATTATACTTTAGTTAAATCAATACACATACCATCTTCTGCGACAGCACTATTGGTAAAGAATCTCGCCATTTCTTCTTGATGCTGATTATTGGTTTTGTAACGAGATGAAATATGTCCAACAACAAGTTTTTTAACTTTTGCTTTTTGTCCAATTTCTGCAGCATCCTTAGTTGAAGAATGGAAAGTTGTTGTTGCCCTTTTTTGATCTTTAGAGACAAATGTTGCCTCGTGGTATAAAACTGTTGCGCCAGAAACGGCTTCTGCAACCTTAATGCTTTTCTTTGTGTCTGAACAATAAGCATAGCTCAATAATTCCGTAGGTTTTAATGTGACTTTTTCAAAGCTGCAGACTTCTCCAGAATCTAAAATGACATCCTTACCTTTCTGTAAATCTTTAAAGTGTTCTATTTTGAGATTAAAAGCTTCAATCATGGCTGGATTAATCTTCAAGGGTTTTGTTTTTTCCTGAATTAAAAATCCGGCTGTAGGGATTTTATGTAGGAGAGGAAAACTAAATACCTCAACAACATCATCCTCATATATCGTTTGTTTTCCCTTCATGTTAATAGCAACAAATACAAGGTTGAAGGACAATCTTGAACCTCCGTAATTTAGCATAGGATTTATAAGAGCTTCTAATTCCTCTGGTCCATAAATTGTTAGTTCTTTTTCTCTTCCTAAAAGATTCATAGTGCTCAGGAGGCCAACTAGTCCAAAATAATGGTCTCCGTGCAAGTGTGAAATAAAAATATGACTGATTTTTTGAAAATTAATTTTGTACTTCCGAAGTTGAAGTTGGGTGCCTTCAGCACAATCAATTAAAAAATGTCTGTTGTTGCAATTAATATATTGTGCGCTTGGCATTCTATTTTTTGCGGGCAGCGCCGCGCCACTTCCTAAAATCGTTACTGAGAAATTCACTTTTTTAGTGAAGCCATAGCACTCTCGAGATTTTCAGAAAGATTGAGTACTTGATCAAGTTGTGCAATTTGAATGAGTTTCAAGACATCAGGTTGAAGACTTGCAATATGAAAAGATCCATTCGTGTCTTTACACAACCTATTAGCAATTAAAATGGCACTCAGGCCCGAAGAATCACAGTATTTAGTTTTGCTCATGTCAAGTATGATGAGGTTGTTTGATCCTTTGTTGAGATGGATAAATAAGCCTTTAAGCTCTGGAGCATTACTTGAATCTAGTTTATCAACATTTGAATAAACTATTGCGATGTTTCCTTTATGTTCTGATGAGAAGTTATTCATTACCCTCAAAAATATAAAAATTAGCGTTCAATTTGAGAGGCGAGCAAATAAATTACTGCCATTCTTATTGCAACACCGTTTTCTACCTGCTGCAGAATGATACTTTGATCGCTATCAGCGACATCTGAGGTTATTTCAACCCCACGGTTTATAGGGCCCGGATGCATCACTACTATTTTTTTTGAGAGACTATCTAAAATTTCTTTATTTAGACCAAAAAGCATAGCGTATTCACGGAGGCTAGGGAAAAAAGTTTCGTCCTGCCTTTCCAACTGAATACGCAACATATTTGCAACATCGCACCACTCGAGAGCCTCTTTTAAATTGTTTGATACCTTAATCCCTAAGTCTTTCATGTTTTTAGGGATTAAATTTAAAGGTCCGCATACCATCACTTCAGCACCTTGCTTTTGCAAGCAATAGATATTGGAAAGTGCTACTCTAGAATGAAGGATATCTCCGACTATTACGACCTTTTTTCCTTTTACACTCCCAAGCTTTTCTCGAATAGAGTAAGAGTCCAATAAGGCTTGTGTTGGATGCTCGTGAGTGCCATCTCCAGCATTTATGACTTTTGCACCTATTTTTTTCGATAAGAAAGAAGCGGCTCCTGGATTGGGATGCCTCATGACAACAAGGTCAACTTTCATAGAAAGAATATTGTTAACCGTATCAACTAAGGTTTCACCTTTTTTGACAGAGCTTCCTGAGGCACTGAAATTTACAATATCCGCAGACAACCTTTTTTCTGCTAGCTCAAATGATAGTTTTGTTCTCGTCGAATTTTCAAAGAACAGGTTTGCTATTGTGATATCTCTAAGAGAAGGAACTTTTTTAATCGGACGATTGATTACTTCTTTAAAACTATCAGCGGTTTTGAAAATTAATTCTATATCCTCTGCAGTGAGGTCTTTAATTCCCGTAAGGTGCTCAACGCTTAAGTTATTCATCATTTTCTTTGCTATACAATACTATTTTATCTTGCCCTTCAATTTCGGCCCATTCCACGGAAACACGTTCAGAAAGTAATGTGTCAACGGCCTTTCCAACGTAATTGGCTTCTATCGGCAAGTCTCTTCTAAATCTCCGATCTACAAGCACAAGAAGTTCAACGCCTTTTGGCCTACCAAAAGAAAGAAGAGCATCAAGTCCTGACCTGATTGTTCTCCCTGTGAAAAGTACATCATCGACAAGGACAATTTTCTTGTTTTCTATACTAAAATCTATATTCGTGACACTCGGTATTAGCGGCGTCTCTCTTCGTCTAAAGTCATCTCTGAAAAAGGTAATATCCAGTGTACCGCAGGTGACCTCTTTTTTTAAAATGTTCTGAAGTTGTTCTTTGATGCGTTGCACAACATGAACGCCTCTTGGCTGAAGGCCAATAATTACAGTTTCACTAAAGTCGTTGTGGGTTTCAATGAGTTCGTGGCAAAGTCTTTTAAGCGTCAATTCAAGGTGCTTCTCATTAAGGATGACCTGCTTTTCCATCACAGCAAAGATAAGGCTATTTTGTGATTTACAAATGTTTTATTTCCAAAAGGCGGTATTAAAATCTGAAATTAAAAAGAAGCTACCCATAATAAGTAGCGTATCATTTGGTTTTAAACTAGCTTTCGTTTCAATTAAGGCTTCTTGAATAGAATTATATATCCGAACTGGTTTTGCTGTTATTTTTTCAATTACTTTCCATTCTTCAATTGATTTTGAACGGTTGTTAGAGAATAAACAAAAGGACAAGGTCGTCTCCAATAGCGCATTTAATGTCCCTTCTTCATATTCTTTGTCTTTGGCACCTCCGAGAATAACATATAATTTCCCTTTCGTTTGATCCTTGGCAAAACTTAAGGATGCCATGATACCCGCATCATTATGAGAAACATCGAGGTATATATTGGGATACTGATTTATTAATTCCATTCTTTTGCCAAACCCTGTATTATATTGAATTTTATTTGAGGCTTTCTCGATGAGTTTTTGATTTGGAAGCTTTTTATTCAGAAACTGAAATAAGTTTAGTGCGAGATTGAAGTTTTCTTCTTGATATTTTGGAAGTCCCTTGAATTTGTATGTAAGATCATTTAAATAAAGTGCGCTATTTTGTCTACTGCTTTCAGCTTGAAATATTGGAAAGCTATGCGGTTCTTTTTTTCCAATAAAAAGAGGTGTATTGACCTTTATAATGCCGGCTTTTTCCTTTGAAATTTCCTCTAACGTATTTCCTAAAAACTCTGTGTGGTCTAGGCTAATATTTGTGATTGCTGTAGCGATTGGAAGTAGCACATTGGTTGCGTCTAACCGCCCACCCATACCGGTCTCAAATATGCAATAGTCACAATCTTGGTCTAAGAAATGTTTTACCGCCAGTACAAAAGTGATTTCAAAAAAGGAGGGCTTGAATTCAAGTTTTAGAGATTGAATTTTTTCAATGAAATCCATCACCTCTTTTTTTGAGATCATAGTCCCATTTACCCTAATGCGTTCTCGAAAGTCATAGATATGAGGAGATGTGAATAAACCTACCTTTTTATTTGATTCTTTTAGTAAGGAAGCCAAAAAACTGCAGGTGCTACCTTTTCCGTTGGTCCCTGCTACATGAACAGCATTCAGTTTTGTGACATCGAGGTTAAATTGATTTAGAAGTTTTTCTGTGTGGCTTAGACCAGGTTTATAGGCGATTCCACCGTGCTTTTGAAAGGCGGGAAATTGATGGAATAACCAGTCGATTTGGGATTTGTACTTATCCTGCGTCAATTTGAACCGTGTAATATGCTGTTCTAATAGGTGCGCCAGGTTGGGCTTTGAATTTTACATTCTTTTTCACGTGATCAACAACTAGTTTGATAACATTTTGATCGGGATGTGTGGTTCCATTTGTAGACTTTGCTGATATCACAACGCCTTTGTCATTAACGGTGAGAAGCACAGCTACTTGTCCACTGTAGTCGGTGTTCGGTTGATTGGGAACAGGTGCGTTTAAGCGAACGAGTTCTCCAAAACCACCTCCGCCAGAACCTCCATTACCTCCACCTCCATTGCCGTCTTCACTACTGCCTCCTCCAAATTCTTGTCCACCTCCGCTTCCTCCAAAAGGGTTTGATACAGCTTCATCAGGCTTATTATCGGTTAATGCATCACTAGAATTATTAGTTGGGTTTTTACTTTGTGATGGTTTTTTGGATCGGGAAGGTTTTTTGCTTTGGGCTTTGTGAGATTCAGCTACAAAATCTTTTATTTCTTGTGGTAAGGGAGGTGCAACTGTTACCAAGGATTTAACTTCGTGAGGGACACGGAACTCTATAAAAGAAAGGCAAATTAGGACGATAAGCATAAAGCTCAACGTGAAAACCAGTGATTTTCTTTTATTTTCCTCTTTTTGTTTGTTTTTCAATCTCTATTATTTATCATAGGCAAGAACTGGATCCCAACCATTATATTGAGACAATCCAAGAACTTTAAATACGGATTCATAATCCGCTTGTTTATGTCCTGCGATTCGTACTTTAGTTTTGCCAGATTCCTCAACGGCAGAAGTGATGAGTCCTTCCATCTCTTCGTAGCTCACCTCCTCACTTTCTTTATCTCCAATTTTTACGATATAATTGTTGTTTTCTAGAACAAGAACAGTCGGCTCAACAGGGGTCTGATCTGTAGGTAGGTTTTGTTCAGCTTTAGGTAGGTCAAGAGGTGTTTGATTGTTCGCCATCAAGCTCATGATGATGAAGAAAATCAATAACAAGAATACAAGGTCAGTCATACTGGCCATGCCTCCTTCGATTTTAATTTTATTTCTTTGGTTCAAGCTCATGATATGATGGTTTATTGTTCTCCTTTCTTATCGTAATTCTTCATTAAGTTGAAGGAGATATTTTCCATTTCAATCGCGATTTTTTCAAGTTTCATAACAAGGTGATTGTATCCAACGTAGGCGACAATACCAACAACCAATCCTGAAACCGTTGTGGTCATTGCAGTTAGGATCCCACCTGAGATTGTTTTGATCTCTAACGTCCCTGCACCCTCAAGACCGATAAATACAGAAACCATTCCAAGTGTAGTTCCTAAGAAACCAATCATAGGTGCAACACCAGAGCAGGTAGCTAAAACTCCTAATTTTTCTCCTAATCGAGCCATTTCAAAATCACCTTGGTTCTTAAGCTGTGATTCTGCAGTTGATTTCTTATTTCCATCTTTTTGAGTTGAAATGTATTTTGAAATTAGTTTCTTAAAAGGGTTGGTAGAATTATCATATTTGCTAAGTAGCATCGAGTCGTATTCTTCCTCAATCTTTCTATTGATTGCACTGTAGCTTTTTAAGATGCTATTGTAGTCAAAATATTTCTTTACAAAAATGAAAACCACATAGCCTAAAATTAGCAAAAGGGTAACATTGATTGTTAATCCTACAAGTTCGTCAGTATTGACAAAAACTTCCCAAAAGGTTTTGGTAGTTTCGGTAGGTTCAGCAGTTAAAAAAAATGTATTCATAATGTCAAAACGTTTAATTGAAAGATAGTTACTATAAAATTAAAAATACGCCTATTCCGGCAAAATAACCGACAAGGGCGAGCAGTGATATGCGTTTAAGATACCAAAAGAATGAAATATTTTCCATCCCCATAGCTACAACTCCTGCAGCTGAGCCAATAATGAGCATGGAACCACCAGTACCTGCAGCATAAGCGATAAAATGCCAAACTTCGGCGTCCATCGCATCTTGGAACATTCCCATAGATGCAGCAACCAATGGAACATTATCAATAATTGCGGAGCCTATTCCCAATAAAGAAACAAATACATTTTCAGGCATTACGGCATTCACAGTATTTCCAAAAGTAAAAATCATCCCTAAGGACTCAAGAGCGGCAACGGTCATCAATATTCCTAGAAAGAATAAGATACTTGGCATTTCAATTTTAGTTAATGCCTTAAATGTCGGGCCATGGCCATGGTCTTGCTCATGTGTTGACGTCTTTAATGAAAAATCACGGTTGGTAAGTATTTCTGCCATCATAGACATGATGCCTAATGAAAGCATCATTCCAATATATGGTGGTAAATGTGTAATCGTTTTGAAAATTGGAACAAATACGATTAAAAGCAAACCAAAAACCAACATAAATGCGCTATTCTTACTTTTTTCTTCAATCGATTCTTCGGTATCAATTTCACCTCTAAACGCTGGTAAGTAGCTTGCTATAATTGTTGGTATAACCATACATACAATTGAAGGAATCAGTAAGGTCTCAATTAGAACGCCTGCAGTTACTTTATCTTGCATCCAAAGCATAGTTGTTGTGACATCACCAATAGGAGACCAAGCCCCACCAGCATTAGCGGCAATAATGATCATTCCGGCAAACCACATTCTGAGCTCTTTATCTTTAATTATTTTTCTTAAAATTGTGATGAGCACAATGGTTGCAGTTAGATTGTCTATGATTGCAGATAAGATGAATGCAAGAATACAAACAATCCAAAGGAGTTTGGACTTTTTTCTTGTACTGATCATTGATTTAAAGGTTTGAAAGCCATTGAAATGATCTATGATTTCAACAATGGTCATTGCCCCCACAAGGAAGATTAGAATTTCACAGGTCTTACCAAAATGGTACAAAAGCGTATGCTCCATATACTCCATTTTACCCATTTCAGCATGCGTGCCGTGCAAGGGTAAATTAGAAAATCCTTCTACTAAATGGTGGCTACCTGGATCAAACCATGTTGTAAAGGAATCAAGTCCAAACGCAACTCCAGCCCATGCTAAGGCCATCATTACTAGTGCTGGTATTAGCTTGTCTATTTTTAATGGGTGTTCAAGCGTAATAGCAAGATAGCCTAGAATAAAAATAATCAGTATAAATACTTCCATAATTTAAATTAATTGATTTAAGGCAATTTCAAAAGCGGCTTTTGCCAATCCTGTTTCTTTTGAGTTCACTTTATAAGTTTCTTCTAGTGCCTTTTTAATCGTATGACTCGTGTCTTCAAAAATCTCTTGGTCCTCAAGTTTTTTTAGATCATTTGACATTAGATACGCGAATACACGTGCCATCCCACAGTTTGCAATGAAATCAGGAATAAGTGCCAGTGATTCATCAGCCTGTTCTGCAATAGAGCCAAAGAATATTTCAGGATCTGCAAATGGAACATTAGCTCCAGAAGAAATAACCCTAACACCTGCTGAAATCATTCGGTCTAATTGTTCTTTTGAAATCATTCTTGAGCCTGCACAAGGGATGAAAACATCCGCTGCGGTATCCCATATTTTTGCATTTATGGCATCGTATTCTTGCATTTCGTCCGAGACGAGCTCATTACCATTTTTATTTAGGAATAGATTTTTTATTTCTTCAAAGTTATATCCATCTGTTTTAATTAATCCACCGACACGATCAATAATTCCAACAATCTTGGCGCCGTCTTGAGCTAAATAGTAGGCAGCTGCAGAACCCACATTACCCCATCCTTGAACAATGACCTTCTTACCACTTAAATTTCCTCCCCAGATCGAATAGTAATGCTTAATGGATTCGGCAACACCGTATCCGGTAATCATATCTGCTATAACATACTTTCTGTTAACTGAAGGTGTATATGACTCGTTTTCGATTACTTTAAGGACACCCTGTCTCAGCTGTCCAATACGGTTAATTTTTTGAGCTTCTTTAGGCTGAAAATGACCATTAAATACGCCTTCTTGAGGATGCCAAACACCGCAATCTTCTGTTATTGGAATAACTTCATGAATTTCATCAACGTTTAAATCTCCTCCAGTCCCGTAATAATGTTTTAGTAAAGGAGATACAGCTGCATACCATCTTCTAAGAACTTCCTCTTTCCTTGGGTCTTTCGGATCAAAATTTATACCAGATTTTGCACCACCAATTGGAGGTCCAGCAACGGTAAATTTTATTTCCATTGTTTTTGCTAAAGACTCAACTTCTCTTTTATCGAGTCCTTTTCTCATTCTTGTGCCTCCTCCAGCGGCTCCTCCTCGCAGTGAGTTGATAACCACCCATCCTTGAGCATCGGTTTCAGCATCGCTCCATTCAAAAACGATTTCTGGTTGTTTATTTTCAAATCTTTCTAATAATTCTTTCATGAGATAATTTCGTGCAAATTGTGAACAAAAATAATAAAACCAAGATGTAAAACATTCATTTTTTTTTCAAGTACCAACATTATGGCTGTGGATAAGTTGTGAAGCCAGGTTTGTGAAAGACTCCTGTACTTAGTGCAATAGTGGCACCTGTTACCGTTTGTATTGTGGTAGGTTTATTTAAAATGTAGCAATAGCCTAGATAAGCGAAGATAATTGCTTCTTTAAAGTCTACGGTATCTGTATTTGGAATAATAAGCTTTCCTTTAAATTGTTTTTGTAGTGTTTTGGTGATAAATTTATTTTTAGCACCTCCTCCAGAAAGGTATACGGAGTTTATATCGTACTTTATTAGAACGTTTGAAATTTGATGCACAATGTGTAAGCACAATGTGTGTAATATATCTTTCGCATTGTTGTATGGTTTCAACAATGGATAAAATGAACCTTCTAGCCATTCCGTTCCTAAAGACTTGGGATTGGATGCCTTGTAATAGTCAAGTTTATTTAAGGTTTCAAAAAGAGGTTGGATCATTTCCCCCTCTTCAGCAAAGGCACCGTTATTGTCAAATTCTGCACCAAGATTATTTGCAAACTTATTGAGAGGCAGATTTCCTGGACAAATATCAAAGGCCTCAATTTGCCCTTCGGATTTCAGACTAATATTACAAAAACCTCCGATGTTTATAAAGGATGCTGCTTCCTTGTAAAACAAATCAAAATCACCCAAAGGTACGAGCGGTGCTCCCTGCCCACCGGCAATCACATCTTTTGTTCTGAAATCATTAATGACATTAATCCCCGTGTGATATGCAAGTGTACCGCCACAGCCCAATTGCAAGGTGAATCCATTTTCAGGTTGATGCAAAATCGTTTGGCCATGAGAAGCAATAGCTGAAACTTCTCTTGATTCAATTTTAAATTCTTCAATAAATGTTTGAACCTCTTCTGCGTAAAAAAGTCCAATTTTTTTATCAAGTATCTGAATTTCACTGAGACTTAGATCGCATGATTTCTTTATTCTTTCTCTCAGTTTTTGAGGATAGCTAACTGTCTTACAGTGGATTAATTCATGATTAATTATATTGTCTTTTTCTATGAATTGAACGAGTACAATATCGAGTCCATCGAGAGATGTTCCGCTCATCAGACCAATCATCTTTTTTATAGTCATTTGCTTTTTCTTTTCCCCTTAGAAATGAGTATTTTTGTCAAAAATAGATTAAATTTTACCAATATGAATTTTGACTTATCTGAAGAGCATTTAGCCGTTAAAGAAGCAGCAAGAGATTTTGCACAAAACGTATTAAAACCTGGAGTAATCGACCGTGATAATAAACAGGAATTTCCAGCAGCTCAGATAAAAGAACTTGGAGAACTCGGATTTATGGGAATGATGGTTTCCCCTGAATACGGTGGCAGTGGAATGGATACGATGTCCTATGTTCTTGCAATGGAAGAGATTTCAAAGGTGGATGCTTCAACGTCTGTATGTATGTCGGTAAATAATTCATTAGTTTGTTGGGGTATTGAAAAGTTTGGTACTGAAGCACAGAAGCAAAAATTTTTGGTTCCCTTGGCTTCCGGACAAAAAATAGGCGCCTTCTGTTTATCAGAACCCGAGGCAGGTTCAGATGCGACATCTCAAAAGACGACTGCTATCGATCAAGGAGATCATTATTTACTTAATGGCACTAAAAACTGGATTACCAATGGTTCATCGGCAAGTACATACATTGTAATTGCTCAAACTAATGTCGAAGCAGGGCATAAGGGGATTAATGCATTCATCGTTGAAAGAGGAATGGACGGATTTATTGTTGGTGCCAAAGAGGATAAACTAGGAATTCGAGGAAGTGATACGCACACCTTGTTGTTTAATGATGTTAAAGTCCCGAAAGAGAATCGAATTGGTGAAAATGGTTTTGGTTTTAAATTTGCAATGAAAGTTTTATCGGGAGGTAGAATAGGTATCGCTGCTCAGGCCTTGGGGATTGCTGCTGGGGGATTAGAACTTGCCACAGAATATTCGAAACAAAGAAAAGCTTTTGGGAAAGAGATTTATAAGCATCAAGCAATTGCCTTTAAATTGGCAGATATGGCAACCGAAATAGAGGCTGCAAGATTATTGGTTTATAAATCAGCTTGTGATAAAGATCAAGGTAAAAACTTTGACCAATCAAGTGCAATGGCAAAGCTTTATGCCAGTAAAGTTGCCATGGAACAAACAATTGAGGCTGTTCAAATTCACGGTGGTTACGGCTTTGTGAAAGAGTACCATGTGGAAAGATTAATGAGAGATGCGAAGATTACCCAGATATATGAAGGGACTTCCGAGGTACAAAAAATCGTAATTTCTAGAGGCGTACTTAACGCATAATTACTGCAATTCCTTGAGACAATTCAAGGCATATTTGATGTGCCCTTCTGCGTCACGCATTGAATTAAAGGAGCCTTTACAAACACCCCTCTCATCAAAAATAAAAGTTACTCTTCCTGGTATTAATCCAAATAAATTTCTTTTTACCTCGAATAAGGTCGCGAGTTGATTTCCGTTATCGGTTATTAAGTCAAAATTGAGATTGAATTTTTTTGCGAAGAGCAGGTGTCTTTTTTCTGAATCCGATGATACTCCAAATACCTTGCAGTTTAGTTTCTCAAAAGCATCATAATTATCTCTGAATCCGCATGCTTCTTTGGTGCATCCCGGGGTAAAATCTTTCGGGTAAAAAAAGAAAACCATACGCATATTTCCGACAATATTTTCGAAATCTATAAGTTTTCCATATTGATTGGTAAGCTTAATTTTAGGAAATGGATCTCCAACTTTCATAATTTCCCTAATCCTTTTTTGTACCTGTGAAGTGCTCTTTCACGAGCAAATTTATGCTCAACAATAGGTTGAGGATAATTTTCAGTTCCGAATTCAGGAACCCATTTTTTAATATACTTAAAGTCTTTATCGAATTTTTGCTGCTGTGTGGTTGGATTAAAAACTCTAAAATAAGGAGCCGCATCACATCCGCATCCTGCTGCCCATTGCCATCCTCCTGTATTACTTGCTAGTTCAAAATCAAGAAGCTTTTCTGCAAAATATGTTGCGCCAAGTCTCCAGTCCAAAAGTAGGTGTTTCGTTAAAAACGAAGCTACGACCATGCGCACTCTATTGTGCATAAAACCAGTACTATTTAGCTCTCTCATACCGGCATCTACAATGGGATATCCAGTATTTCCTGTGCACCAAGCGTCGAAGGTTTCCATATCTTTTTCCCATTCAATTAGATCGTATTGCTTTCTGAAAGCATCCTTTGCTGAATGAGGAAAATGATAAATAATCATTTGATAGAAATCTCGCCAAATTAGCTCGTTGAGATAGGTCTCACTTTTTGAGAGACATTTATTGACTAATGAACGAATGCTCACCGTACCAAATCGGAGATGAACACTCATTAAAGTTGTACCATTTACTGAAGGGAAATTGCGATTTTCTTGGTATGTTTTAATTTTCGACATGTCAATATCTTTGGACGGAAATGACATGTTATTTTCTTCAAAACCCAGTCTTTCCATCGTTATCAAATCTTCAACGTTATCGAACTTTAAGAGATGTTCAAGATGATTTTCGCTTGGATAATTTTTGGTATAGTTTTCAGCGAAGTGGGCTTTCCATTTTCTAGAGTATGGCGTAAACACTGTATATGGAAGACCATCTGGCTTAAGCACTTCATTTTTTTCAAATACCACGTGGTCTTTAGCACCATAAAAATCTATACCCAATATTTTTAATGTTTCAAAAATTGATTCATCCCGTTTTAAAGCATAGGGTTCATAGTCTCTATTTGTATATACGGCATTTGCATTATATTTTTTTGATAACTCTGGAATTTCATGTGTTGGATCACCATGAACAACTTTTAGGTCAGAGCTTATTTCATTATACGCGTATTTTATTTTACGTATTTCATTATAGATAAATGTGATTCTTGCATCGTTTTTTGGCAGCTTTTCTAATATTGAAGTATCAAAAATAAATACAGGAATAACTTTTTTAGAATTTAAAAGTGCTTTTAAAAGACCTGCATTATCTACTATCCTAAGGTCGCGACGGTGCCAAAATAAAGCCACTTCATTTTTCATAGACCCTTATTTAGATTTTGCGTAAGGTAAAGAAGCTATTTTCGTCATGGCATAATAATCAGAAAGTCCCGATATGTTTACGCCTTTTAATTCTTCAAAGTCAATTTCTAAATTTGACACATCGGAAATTTCTCTTTTAGAGACGGAAAGTACCTTACCAATTACTAAACGTGTGTTGTTTGACTTTATTTCCACATCATCGTAAAGCTCAAGTAGTATATGAAGCGGTGATTCTGCTACAAAAGGACAAGGAATATCTTTTTTGTATATAGAGCTAAGGCCTACTTTTGTAAACTCACTGACTTCGCTATTGTAGCGCGCAGAGGTTTGATGGGCCTCTTTGTAAAAATCTTGGGTAACAAGATTGAAACTGTAGTACTTATGTTTTAATATGTTTTGATAAGTATGGCGTTCAACATTTACAGGTCTCTGAATAAAACCTAGTAATGGAGGATTCGCACCAAGGTGAGTAATGGAGTTGAAAATCGCAACATTTTCATCTGACTTAGAACCGCTTGCAATTAAAAACCCAGGTTTAGCTCCTGAAAGTGCATTAAAAAAGGCGGTATATTCTCTTGTAGGAATTTCTTTAAAATCTTGAGCGCTAATTGTTTTCATATAACTAAAATTTAGCGTCCAGCATATTCAACAATGTTATTTTCAGTTTCCCATAATTTCAGGGAAATGTCATATTTCTCATCTAATTTTGCCCTTAATAAATCATAACATACCACAGCGATGTTTTCCGCAGTAGGATTCAGGTTTTTGAATTCTAAACAATCTACATTGAGGTTTCTATGATCAAAACGTTCAAGGATTTCGTTTTTAATAATATCTTTTAATATTTTTAAATCAATTACAAATCCAGTTTCGGGATCAATTTCTCCTTCCACCCAAACCTCTAATTGATAATTGTGTCCATGAAAATTGGGATTGTTGCATTTTCCAAATACTTCATTATTCTTATCATCAGACCAATCCGGTCGATATAGACGGTGTGCTGAATTAAAATGTGCTCTTCTACAAACCTTCATTAGAAATACGATGTGAATTCGTTTCTGTATTTTTCAATTATCAATTTAAACCAGAACGTATAATTCTCAGGATAAGATAACATGTCTTGTTCTAAATTTTCAATCGACATCCATTTAAACGCCATTGCTTCGTCAGTATTTAAATGCGGTGTATCATCTGTTTTTCCGATAAAAACGTGATCTAACTCATGCTCTATAAGACCGTTTTCGAAATCACATTTATATTGAAACTTAAATAAGAAAGTAAGCTCTGACGACATCCCCATCTCCTCTTGAAGTCTTCTTTTCGCTGCTTCATTTGGGTCTTCCCCCGGATATGGATGACTACAACATGTATTAGTCCAAAGACCAGGCGAGTGATATTTTCCAAGAGCTCTCCGTTGAAGTAAAATTTCTTTTTTAGAGTTAATGATAAGTACAGATAGCGCTCTATGAAGCGCGCCCTTTTCATGTGCCTCAAGCTTTTCCATGGATCCATTCGGATTGTCCTCAGCGTCGACTAGTTGTACTTCAATCATTTTAAAGCATATTTAGGTTGTGACGTACATAGGATGTTACAAGAATTCGCGCTTTTTTTCTATTTGGAATTCGCACTCGTTCTTCTAAAATTCTTTCAGCCTTCGTTCGCTTTATTTTTTTAAATAATTTGAAATAGTACTTGTAGGCCATGTAAACACCGAATCGAGCCTGCTTTGGAAGCATGAGGATACCTTCATAACCTAGTTTAAAATCTTTTTCTATATCCGCTTCAATTTCCTTCTTGACTATATTGTTAAAGTCATTCATGTTAATACCCGGAAAATACGTTCTTCCAAGCTCATTGAAATCGTCATTTAAATCTCTTAAGAAGTTGATTTTTTGGAATGCCGAACCCAACTTCATTGCATTCATTTTTAATCTTTCGTATTCATTTTCATCGCCACCTACAAATATTTTAAGGCACATAAGACCCACAACCTCTGCAGAACCTAATATATATTTTTCATAAGTTTCCTTATCATACACCTTTTTATCAAGATCCATTTCCATAGAATTCATAAAAGTTTCGATGAGTTCATGAGGAACTTTGTAGGTGTTTACAACCCATTGGAAGGCATTTAATATAGGATTTAAGGATATTTTATTTTTAATGGCTGCGTAGGTATCTTTTTTAAATTCAGCTAACAGAGATGACTTGTCAAAACCATCAAAAGAATCTACAATTTCATCTGCAAAGCGTACAAAACCATAAATAGAATAAATGGGTTTGTGTAAGTCTTTGTTTAAAAAACGAATACCTAAGGAGAATGACGTGCTATATCTACGTGTCGTCATTTTGCTCATGTCTTGGCTTAAATTATCAAAAATCTGTTTCATTATGCGTGGTTTTTTAGTACGTATTTAGCGACAACTTCTCCTGAAATAATAGATGGAGGAACACCAGGGCCAGGAACTGTTAGCTGTCCCGTGTAATAAAAGTTGTCTAAGTTCTTATTTTTTAACGACGGCTTTAATATAGCGGTTTGGCGCAAAGTATTTGCCAAACCATATGCATTTCCTTTAAATGCGTTGTATTCATTTTTAAAGTCCTCAATACAGAAACTTTTTTTGTAGACAATATTTTCTTTAATATCATTACCTGTTTTGTCTTTAAATCGTTTCAGAAGCAGCTCAAAATATCGTTCCCTCGTTTCTTCATCATCTTTTAGATCGGGAGCAATTGGTATCAAGAAAAAAAGATTCTCGCTGCCTTTTGGTGCGACAGAGGAATCAGTTAGTGAAGGGGCACAGACATAAAATAAAGGTGCACTAGGCCATTGAGGGTCTTTGTATATTTCAAGGCCATGTTGGGCAAGGGATTCATCAAAAAATAAATTGTGATGTTGGATATCTTTCAGTTTTTTGTCTACTCCTACGTAAAAAAGCAAACAAGAAGGTGCCATGACTCTCTTATTCCAGTATTTACTTGAATAATTCGCATCACCATTCAGAAGTTTTTTGTCCGTATGCTGATAATCGGCACCTGAAATGACGATATCTGCTTCATATTGACCTTTCGAGGTATTAACTTTTGTAACTACTTTATGTTCTTTTTCAAAAGAAATTACTTCTTCCCCCGTAATGAACTTTACGTTGTTTTCTTTAGCAATTGATTCAAATGCTTCTACAAATTTGTGCATTCCTCCCTCAGGATACCATGTCCCAAGTTTGATGTCGGCATAATTCATTAGTGAGTACAACGCTGGCGTTTCATTTGGCATCGCACCTAAAAATAAGACTGGAAATTCAAGTAGTCCAATGATTTTTTCATTTGAAAAATAACTTCGAATAAATTTTCCAAAAGAGGAAAATAAGTTCATGTTAAATAACCCCTTCAAAACCCGCTTATTGGCGAACTCAAACAGACTCATACTTGGTTTGTATACTAAGTCTTCCATACCTACTTGGTACTTTATTTGGGCATCTTTTAAAAAGGCGCGCAATTTATGTGCACTTCCTTTCTCGTGCGATTCGAACCAAGCTTCTAATTCTGACATTTTTGCTGGAACATCGGTATGTGTTTCGTCATTCCAGTAGACCCTGTATGAAGGATCAAGTCTTTTAAGATTATAAAAATCACTTGTTGTATGATTGAACTTTTGATAAAAACTTTCAAACACATCTGGCATCCAATACCAACTTGGACCCATATCATAAGTAAAACCATCTACGCTGAATTTTCTTGCGCGTCCACCTATCTGATCATTCTTTTCTATAACTGTGACATCATGACCTTCTTTTGAAAGAAATGAAGCAGCAGATAAACTAGAGATTCCGGAACCAACAATGATTATTTTTAAAGGCATTTTTAGTTTAAGGTGTAAGAGTAATCCGGCAGTAAATCTATTAATTTTTTTCTAGCAATGAAGATTCTACTTTTAACTGTTCCTATTGGAATCTCTAACCTTTCAGCTATCTCCTTGTATTTGAAACCTTTAAAGTGTAAAACAAAAGGATCTTTATATTCATCAGATAAGCTTTCAATCTTCTCTTCGATGTCCTTAGTCGCGATTTGAGACACTGGTGTTTGTTCGTGACCTTTACTATTGGTGATGAGGTAAAGTTCTTTGGAGTTATCAAAAATAGTTCCTGATTTCACCTTACGACGGTATTGATTAATAAAAATATTTCGCATGATTGTGAATACCCATGCTTTAAAGTTTGTTTGTGGAGTGTAATAACTTTTATAGTTAATTGCTTTCAACATAGTATCCTGTGTAAGATCCTTAGCATCCTCCATGTTTCTTGTAAATCCGAGCGCAAATGACTTGAGGTTATTCTCAATATCCATGAGTGCTTCGTTAAATTCAATTGTAGACATAATGTATTTGTTTAAAGTTTACACCATAAAGTTAAACAAAAAATGTTTAACAAAACAAGTAAAACATTAAACAAAATTGTGTTACATAGTTGTAAAAACCATGTAAACTCAGTCTGCTACTAGGATAGACCGTCTAACATTTTTTTTACAATTCCTTGGATTTTGATTTTATTTTCCCAATTCCAATCGTTTTTTGCAAAGGAATCATCTACTGAATTTGGCCAACTCTCGGCAATTTCTTGCCTGAAATCAGGTGCGTAATTCATTGAGAAATTTGGAATTTCTCTTTTAATTTCTGCCGCTAATTCCTCGGGGTCAAAACTAATACCTGATAGATTATAGGAGCTTCTTACTTTAATATTGTCCCGAGGGGCTTGCATGATCTCAATGGTTGCTCGAATTGCATCACTCATATACATCATGGGAAGCTTTGCGTCTGGTTTTAAATAGCATGTATAGCTTTGTGATTTTAATGCTTGTATGAATATATCTACAGCATAATCGGTAGTACCTCCTCCAGGCGCACTTTTGTAGGAGATTAATCCAGGGTAACGGATGCTTCTTACATCAACATTATATTTATTAAAATAGTACTCGCACCACCTTTCTCCTGCAAGTTTCGAGATTCCGTATACCGTACTAGGTTCCATTATAGTGTGCTGAGGTGTATTATCTGCTGGTGAATTCTTTCCGAAAACGGCAATCGAACTCGGCCAGAAAACTTTTTCTATGAGCTTATCTTTGGCTAATTCTAAAACATTAAATAATCCTTGCATATTTAATTCCCATGCGAATAATGGTTTTTTTTCTGCTGTTGCAGAAAGAAGCGCAGCCAGCAAATAAACTTCCTTGACATTGTTTTCTTTTACCAAAGACGTTAGCTTATTTGAATTCATGATATCTAATTGAATGTAAGGCCCCTCTGCAATAGATTGTGGATAGTTCTCCTTAATATCAGAGGCGATTACATTGTGATTTCCATGAGTTTTCCGAAGTTCCAAAACAAGTTCTATACCTATTTGACCACATGAACCAATTACAAGAATTTTTGACATAGCTAAGATTTGTACAAAAATAACTTTTGAAATTAAATAATCATCAAAACTGATAATGGTCATTTTTTATCCTTAAAATAGGTTGTTCATTTGTGTAAAGTGAATTTTTATTAATTTCATTGACATTATGCCATTTTACAGAAAACTGGGTTCAATCCCCCACAAAAGACATACCGTATTTAGACAACCAGATGGGTCTCTTTATCATGAGCAGCTGTTTGGAACAATTGGTTTTGATGGAATGTCCTCTTTGTTGTACCACGTCAATCCACCTACGCGCGTTATAGACATCAAAGGGTCAAAAGATGTTAGTCCTAAAATTGCAATAGATAAAAATATGCAAATGCGGGCTTTCAAAGGTTTTGATGTTCCTGAAGTTAAGGACCTCTTGGATTCAAGAATTCCGGTACTTACCAATAGTGATGTTACTTTGCATTTATCGAGACCACAAAATCTCAGTCAAGAATATTTTTACAAGAATGTCGATGCAGATGAGGTTATATTTATTCACGAAGGTAGGGGTAGCTTAAAAACACAGGTTGGTGTAATCGACTTTTCCTATGGTGATTACTTAGTTGTACCACGCGGAATGATCTATCAAATGACATTTGAAGACACCAATAATAGACATTTTATTATTGAATCTACCCATCCAATATACACACCAAAAAGGTATAGGAATTGGTTTGGTCAATTACTCGAGCACGCTCCATTCTGTGAACGAGATTTAAGATCACCTCAGCATTTAGAGACGCACAATGAGCTCGGTTCATTTGTTGTTAAAATCAAAAAAGAAGGAGTGTTATACGATTATGTCTATGATGCGCACCCTTTCGATGTTGTCGGTTGGGACGGATACAATTTCCCTTATGCCTTTTCAATCCATGATTTTGAACCTATAACGGGACGCGTCCATCAACCTCCTCCGGTACACCAAACTTTTGAAACTTCGGCATTTGTAATTTGTTCGTTCTGTCCGAGACTCTATGATTATCATCCCGATGCAATACCGGCTCCTTACAATCATAGTAATATCGATTCAGATGAGGTCTTATATTACGTAGATGGAGATTTTATGAGTAGAAACGATATCTCTAAAGGTCAAATAACACTTCATCCTTCCGGAATTCCCCATGGACCACATCCGGGCGCGTATGAAAGAAGTATTGGTAAAGAAAAAACAGAAGAGCTTGCAGTTATGGTTGATACCTTTAAACCACTGAAAATAACTGAGCAGGCCCTTGAAATTGAGGCTAAGGACTATTACAAGTCATGGATTCACTAAATAATTATTAAAAAAGAAAAGAAATGAAAGAAGTTAAGAACGTCGATTATGGTCTCGAAAAAATATTTGCTGGAGCCCAGGATTTTTTACCCTTGTT
>JAKMFD010000155.1 GCA_022425625.1 Crocinitomicaceae bacterium
AGTAAATTCTGATTGATCTGAGGTTCCGTCATAACCTAGTGCATTAAAAACAAAATTATAGTCGCCAGCTAAAAGACCTTCGGCGTTTAATACCCCTGAAACATTATCAAATGCACCAGAGCTTGTCGTTTCGCTAAACGAACCTACCGTATTATTTCCAGTTAATAAAGTATTTAAATCAATTTCAGAACCTATTGAATTACATATCGAGGCATTACCGTCTTCACCTGCATTTGGAATCAGAGGCAACTCACAAATAGCAACAGAAATAGAATCAATTAACCAATCATCTTCTAAATCATCGAAAGGGTTTACAGCACCTCCCGAGGTACAACAAACATCTTGACCTGCAATTGAAGAACCTACCGTTCCCGTTACTGCTAGAGCACCGTTGTTGTTTTCCATATCTAATTCACAGGTGAAAATATTACCATCGCATTCAATTGTACCTCCATGATTGCGCACTCTATCGGAAATATTGATGGTTCCGGAGTTACACAAATATCCGTCATTGTGCAGATATTGTATGGTTGCCAGACCAGATTGATAGAAATAACCATTGATTTCGAACTCTGCATTACAAACAAAGTCTCCTTCGTTAATCATAGTTCCAGTTTCTTGGATTTCAGCATAGTTCGAGATGGCTAATGACCCAGAAGAGTTAATAATAAGAACACCTCTAATACTCATCGTTGAAGAAGCACCAATATCATTATTAATTATAACCGTGTCTCCCACCGGAATAAGATTGCCGGGGCATCCATTATCCCAAATCGAGCAATCATTATAACTTCCATCAGCGATGGAGGTATAAACGGTTGCCTTAGAGTCAAAAACAAAAAACACCATCATAAGGCACGCCATTACTACGGATAACGGGCTAAAATAGGATGATATATTAGTGGTGTTTTTCACTTAAACATTGCTTTTACAACTGTATAGACACACAAAGTCAATAAATAGTTGCATTGGAAAGTAAATTTCTCATTTTTTTTGTAGAAAAAAAAAAGAATTTTATACGATTATTACCTTATCAAAACAATTTACTTCATTTTTAGACTTAAATCGATGCTCTGTATTGATGTTAGAATTGTTATTGATACTCAGATAGCTCTAACCACCTATTTGTTTTTAGCTCGATAAGCTCGACTACTTTAGCCAACTGTTCGCCCAGTTCCAAAACTTCAGCCCCGTTTAGATTTCCTTGCGAAAGTGATGCCGTCATTTCTCGCTTATCCGATTCTAATTTTTCAATATCTCTTTCAAGTGTTTCGTACTCCAACTTTTCTTTAAAAGAAAGCTTAACCTTCTCCTTAGCTTTAAATTGAACTTCTACATTTTGATCCTTTTGTGCGAACTGTGTTTTGCTTTTTGTCTTGGTCGTACTTTTTTGATTTTTGCGATAGGTGGTATAATTACCTATAATATCAATAATAACACCTTCTGATTCAAAAACAAAAAGATGGTCTACCATTTTGTCCATAAAATAACGATCGTGAGAAACAACAATTAAGCAACCCTGAAAACCTCTCAAGTATTCTTCGAGGACAGCCATAGCAAATATATCAAGGTCATTTGTTGGCTCATCCAAGATCAGATAATTCGGATTAGACATTAAAACCCTCAACAATTTCAACCTTCTTCTTTCTCCACCACTCAGTTTTCTAACAAAATTATAATGCATACTTCTTGGAAATAAGAAACGCTCAAGCAGTTGGGCGGCTGATAGCTGTTTTCCTTTTTCTAATGGAATGAATTCAGCAACTTCCTTCACAACATCAATAACTTTATAATCGGGATCAACCTCCTTAAGCTCTTGACTGAAATGACCAAAAACAACAGTGTCACCGATCACAATCTTTCCTGAATCTACAGGTGTCTCACCCATCATCATCTTTAAGAATGTCGTCTTGCCCGTCCCATTCTTCCCTACAATACCCAATCGTTCTTTGCGCTGAACATTATATGAAAAACTCGTCAATATTTTTTTTGAATCGAATGCCTTGGATACTTTGTGAAATTCAACAATCTTCGAACCTAATCGCTCCATCTTGACGGGCAAATCAAGCTCCGACTCTGATAAATTTGTAGTAGCAACTTTCTTTACTTCATGAAAAGAGTCAATTCTTGCCTTTTGCTTCGTACCACGTGCTTTGGGCTGTCTTCGTATCCAATCTAATTCTTTACGAAAGGTGTTTCGCGCTTTTTCGACTGTAGATTGCAGTTGTTCCTCCCGCTCGGCTTTCTTTTCCAAATAATAGGAGAAATTACCTTTATACTTATACAAGGTCTCGTTCGCCAATTCTAAAATCGTATCACATACAACTTCAAGAAAGTAACGGTCATGAGTGACCATTAGTAATGTAGATTTTGAATTCGACAAATAAGACTCCAGCCACTCAATCATATCCAAGTCCAAATGGTTTGTGGGTTCATCCAACAATAGAAAATCGGCATCGGAAAGCAAAACCTTTATAAGGGTTATTCGTTTTTTCTGTCCTCCAGAAAGGGATGCTATCTCTTGCTTAACATCTTCAAGTTTAAAAACCGACAAAAATTGTTTGACTTGGCTTTCTAAATCCCAAGCATCCAAATCCGTGAGCTCCTGAAATAAATTAGACAAGGCTTTCTCATCGTTCTTTTCTAAGGCATCGTTGTATCGCTTTATTAAACGCAATTTAGGATTGGCATGGTCATATATCACCTCGTAGATCGTCTTATTTAAAGGAAGGCTTTCCGCCTGTTCCATAAATGCCACTTGAATATCATTTCTGAAAACAATATTTCCTGAATCCGTTGATTCTTTACCCATCAAACAATTCAAAAGAGTAGTTTTACCCGCTCCATTTTTCGCTACAATCGCCACTTTTTGGCCTTGGTCAATACCAAAAGAAACATCTGAAAACAATACACGGTCTCCATAAGACTTGGTAACACTTTCAACGGAAAGAAAATTCATAGTAATATGATTAAGCACGAAAATAGAAGAATAGTTCTTGATAATTCTCTTTAACGTGGATTAAATGGTATTTTTGCCCACTTTTTATTTGAATAGACATAGAAAATCAGAATCATGCATAAATATTTCAACCTTTTTGATCTTAAACAAAAGGTAAATTACCGTACAGAAATACTGTCTGGTTTAACTGTTGCAATGGCATTAATACCCGAGGCAGTAGCATTTGCTTTGATCGCTGGGCTATCCCCGTTAACCGGTCTTTATGCTGCTTTCATTATGGGCATCATAACTGCAATATTCGGTGGGCGCCCTGGCATGATTTCAGGAGCAACAGGAGCGATAGCGGTAGTATTTTTTGGACTCGTAACAGCACTAAAAGAAATCAATCCGCTCATTACGGTAGACGAAATCACCCAATATGTATTTGCGACGGTAATTCTTGCAGGTATCATTCAAATAATTGCAGGCTTATTAAAGCTCGGTAAATTTATGAGACTCGTTCCGCAACCCGTCATTTTTGGATTTGTCAATGGGTTGGCTATCATTATATTTCTTTCTCAGCTTAGTCAGTTCACAGTAGATAGTACTGATCCAAACGCACCATGGATGTCAGGAAAAGAGCTATATGTTTTCATCGGGCTCGTTATCACTGCAATGATTATCATTTGGGGTTTACCTAAAATCACCAAGCTTGTTCCAGCAGCTTTAACAGCAATATTGGCAATTTTTGGAATTGTCTACTTTTTTGATATTTCAACTACGACTGTTGGAGACATCGCTTCCATAGAAGGTGGTTTCCCTCCTTTCAATTTACCAAGTATTCCATTCACTATGGATACGCTAGAGTTGATCTTTCCTTATGCTGCAATAGTTGCCGGAGTGGGACTGATAGAAAGCCTTTTAACGCTTAATATAATTGATGAAATTACGCAAACAAGAGGGAGAGGAAATAAAGAAGCCGTTGCACAAGGGGCGGCAAACATCCTTTCAGGGCTACTTTCTGGAATGGGGGGCTGTGCCATGATTGGTCAGAGTTTAATCAATATATCATCAGGAGCACGAGCAAGGCTTTCTGGGATTGTAGCAGCCATAATGCTACTTGTATTCATCATGTTTGGCTCGAGTCTTATTGAAAAGCTCCCAATGGCCGCACTTACAGGATTAATGATTATGGTATCCATTGGCACCTTCGAATGGGCAAGTTTCAGAACTTTTAATAGAATGCCCAAATCAGATGTCTTTGTGATGCTAGCAGTTACGCTTATTACGGTACTTCTTCATAATCTAGCATTGGCTGTACTACTAGGTGTTATTATTGCAGCGCTTGTTTTTTCATGGGACAATGCAAAAAGAATTCGTGCACGTAAGCACATTGATAAGGATGGGGTAAAACACTATGAAATTTATGGGCCACTATTTTTTGGATCTATTAGTGTTTTTAATGAAAAATTCGACGTTCAAGAAGATCCAGACAAAATAATTATTGACTTTGCAGAAAGTCGTGTTGTTGACATGTCAGCGATTGAAGCACTGAATAAAATCACAGAACGATATCGAGAGGCAGGGAAAAAAGTGCAATTGAAACATTTAAGCAGAGATTGTTCGAGGTTGCTGAAAAATGCTGAAAAAATCATCGATGTTGATGTGCTTGAAGACCCAACATATAAACTTGTTTCTGACCAATTATCATAAGAAGAAAAGCCAAAAGTAAGCGCTTTTAGATTTTGTAAAATATCCGTACTTTTAGTTAATTATGAGCGGGCGAGGCATTACGAAATGTCATCTACTCAGATAAATTAATTGTATTAAACTGTACAAAATGAAAAAAATAGTAACCTTATGCTTGACATGTGTTCAACTCTTAATATTCGCTCAAGCGCCAGAAGGCGTAAATTACCAGTCAGTAATTAGGGACAATACCGGAAATTTAATGGCTAATGCATTTGTAGGGTTAAAAATTTCGCTCTTGCAAAATAGCACAAATGGAACTGTGGTTTATGAAGAAAGTTTTGATGCGTCGACAAACGATTTTGGCTTAACCAATATTGTGATCGGAAACGGTAACCCTATTTCAGGTGACTTTTCTTTGATTGATTGGAGTAACGGACCCTATTTTATTCAAATTGCTGCAGATGAAAATGGAGGAACCGACTATGAAATAATGGGAACCCAAGAACTAATGAGCGTTCCGTATGCCTTGTATGCTAAAACCGCAGGGAATGGACCTCAGGGTGAACAGGGTATCCAAGGAGAAACTGGACCTCAAGGTCTGCAAGGGGAACAAGGTGTTCAGGGAGATGCTGGCCCACAAGGGGAACAAGGCATCCAAGGAGAAACAGGCCTTCAAGGATTACAGGGTGAACAGGGAATTCAGGGTGTTCCTGGAGCACAAGGGCTACAAGGGGAGCAAGGCATTCAGGGATTACAAGGAATTCAAGGTGTTCCCGGAAATGATGGACTTTTACCTAATGGTACTGAAACTGGAAATACCACTTTTTGGAACGGTACCGAATGGGTTGTTGATAATAATAATATATTTAATGCAGGTGGAAATATCGGAATTGGAACTACCTCACCTACTTCAAAATTTGAAGTTTCCGGTGGTGATATTGCCATAAACTCGCCCTTTAAATATAAAGTGAAAAATGCAACTGATGGGGATAATTTTCTCATGTATGAGCCAACTGTAGATGGTTTAAGATTAAATGGCTTTGATGCTGTTTTTATTACGACCACGGATGGGACTAATGCAACCGCAGGACAAGATTTAGTCGTAAGAAATGGACGCGTGGGTATTAATACAAACACACCATCTCAAGGCTTACTTCATGTAAATGGGTATTATTCAGATCCCTTTGGAAACTTCACTTACTACGCTACTGGACCAAATACAGGAACAGCAGCAGGTACAAATTTGAATACAAGTATTTTCGCCACCCACCGGGTTGTGGCTGGAGAGTTTAATGCCATTTCTGACGCAAGAATCAAAAACATTGAGGGGGTTTCAAATTCAGATAAGGACCTTGAAACTTTAAATAAAATTGAAGTGACCGATTACCACATGATTGATCCATCTCATGGAGACAAACCAGTCAAAAAAGCCATTGCTCAACAACTAGAAGAGGTTTATCCACAAGCCGTTTCAAAATCAACAAATTGCATTCCAGATATTTATTTATTGGCAGACTGTAACGCAGGAAAGATCAAAATAAAAAATAATCTGAAAGTTGGTGAACGCATTCGTTTAATCTTTGAAGATAAAGAAGAAATAGCATCGGTTATTTCAAGAAGTGCGAATAGTATTCAAACAAATCTTGATCTATCAGGAAAGGTATTTGTTTATGGTCGTCAGGTAGATGATTTTAGAACAGTTGACTATCAAGCAGTAGCAATGCTCAATGTCTCTGCAACACAAGCGCTATTGAGAAGGATAGAAGCCTTAGAAAAAGAAAATCAAGCACTCAAAGAGGTAAACGAAAACATGAATGCTTTAAAGTCAGAAGTTGATGTTCTTCAAAAGAATGTATTGCTCTTGTTGAACAACAAAAACACGGCTTCTAACCCCAAAGAAAAATAAATAAAAATCTAACGGAGACGATTTAAAGAATCTAGTAACTTCTTGTCTTTTTTAATTCCCAATTGGGCCAAAAAACAAAATGGAAAACCAGCCACTAATAAGGCATAACCTAGCCCTAATTCTCTTGTGAATTCTCCTTTGAAAAACATCTGACCGCCAACATAGTAATAAACCATAGAGGCAATAATAAGAAGAAGGTATAGGAAGGTTAAACTTCGGATCCACTTTAGCTGTCTCTCAATCTTTTTATAACTCATTAGCGTCATAAACATAAATAAACACATTCCGATTACTGATAGATAGATAGGAATACTCTTGTATATTTCGGTAGTAGCTCCATTGATTATGGACGTTATTCCAAATACATTAAAGGAGAAAGCACTGTCTGAATGAACAAAACGAAAGAATTCTACCCCTGTGCAAGTCGCACCTATACAAAGCATAGCAAGGAAAATATAAATGGTTTGAACTCGTTGAATCATAACTTTTATTAAATCTGATTTGTTTTTTGTCTTAAAAAATGATCTAAAATAGTAAGGGCCGCCATTGCCTCCACTATAGGAACTGCTCTTGGAACCACGCAAACGTCATGTCTGCCCTTTCCTTCAATAGATACTTTCGCTCCTTTTGAATTAATGGTTTCTTGATTTTTCATGATCGTCGCTACAGGTTTAAAAGCAACCCTACAAACAATAGGCATCCCATTTGAAATTCCCCCTTGAATCCCTCCAGAATGGTTTGTCTTGGTCTTTTCAGTAGCATCAAAAATATCATTATGTGCACTACCTTTCATTGAGACAGCAGAGAATCCAGAACCATATTCAAACCCTTTCACCGCATTAATAGACAACATAGCTTTTCCAAGGTCTGCATGAAGCTTATCAAAAACAGGTTCGCCAAGACCAATAGGAACATTGCGAACCACGCACTGAATTATCCCTCCTAAGGTATCTCCTTCCGCTTTACAATCAACGAGTGCCTTTTCCATTGAATTGGCTACCTTATCACTAGGACACCTTAATGGTGAGGCATCAATTTGTTCTTGTTCATAAAATGAACTGCTATTGTATTGAACATCACCTATTTGAATTACATAGGTTGAGAATTGAACACCTATCGTAGACAATACCTGCTTCGCAATTGCTCCAGCTACGACACGACACACAGTTTCACGTGCACTCGAACGACCTCCTCCTCTGTAATCTCGAACACCATATTTTTTATCGTAAGTGAAATCCGCATGCGAAGGTCTATAGCTGTCCTTGATATGGGAATAATCTTTTGATTTATGGTCTTTATTTTGAATCGTAAACCCTATTGGAGTCCCTGTAGTTTTTCCTTCAAATAAACCTGATAAAAAAACAACCTCATCCGCTTCTTTTCTTTCTGTAACAAAGCTACTTTGACCGGGCTTTCGGCGGTTTAAATCATTTTGAACTTTTTGAAGATCTATTATTATTCCCGGTGGACAACCATCAATAACACCGCCTAATGCGACACCATGCGACTCTCCAAAGGAGCTTAATTTAAAAATTGTACCAAATGATGAACCTGCCATTTTTATGAATTAAGTCTCTTACGCTTGAAAATAGGAACTGTCGAACAAGGCTCTCCATACATGATTGATTTCACAACAGGCTGCAATTTTTTTACGAGTTCAGACATTGCAAAAGCAGGGTCTGCTATGTCCGAACACCCTTTTATAATAACACGTTGCTCTGAAAAATCTTGAAGCTCAAGTTTTGCAATATTTTGAGCAATTAAAGCCCGTTCTAGGTCTGCTTTTGAACCAACCACCGAAAGCTCACAGATATCACTCAAACAGGACGTCACAAGCATAAAAGCCCAGGTTGGTATAATGGCTTCAGTTGAGCAAAAGATATAAACTCCTTTATCTTTGAATGCAGTCCAGCATTCCTCTTTTATCCAAGACCGAAATTCTTTTTCTTTAAGAACGAGTCCCTTCCAAAGCTGTTTTGACAAATCAATAGAAATAATCTCGCATTTAGGTTTAAAGGATGCCAGATCCATTTGAATCAAACTACTTTCTTTAACTTTATTCCGAATCTCCATTGTTTACAAATTTACAACTTCAAACGCAGATTTTAATATCTCACTTGACATTCTGTCATGAATTTTATTGAGGCACATTATTTGACAACACATAGTTATGCAACAACAGAATCAATTTGATAAAAGTTTTGGAAGGTCAATAGCCCCATCATTGTTGCTTCTGTTGTCAATGTGGATTGTGTTTTGGGCAGACTCCCTATTTTTATTTCCATTTTACAAATTAGGCGTCCTTCCCACTGAAGTCTCAGGTCTAAAAGGCATTTTACTTATGCCGTTAGTACATGCCAGTGAAAACTTCAACCATATATTTAATAACTCAATACCAATATTTCTTTTAACCACCCTACTCTTCTATTTTTATAAGGAAGTCGCACTGCGCGTTTTGGTTTTTAGTTGGATATTTACAGGTTTAGGAGTTTGGCTTCTTGCCACTAATAGAGGAGCTTATCATATTGGAATGAGTGGCGTCATATATAGCCTAGTTGCCTTTCTTTTCACATCCGGCACAATAAGGAAATATAAACCCTTGCAAGCCATATCACTTTTTATTGTGTTTGTGTATGGGAGTTTAATCTGGGGCATACTTCCGATTTCTCCAAGAATATCCTGGGAAGGCCATTTCATGGGATTCATAGTTGGAATTATTTTAGGCTTTATATACAGAAAGCAAGGACCTCAACGCCCCAAATATATTTATGAAATAGAAAAAGAATTGGGCATTGAGCCACCTGACCTAGAAGGTGAATATTGGCAAAAAGTTCGAGAAGAGGAAGAAAAAAGAGCGGCACAAGAAGAAGAGCTAAAAATCGTTTATCACATCAAAGATCAAGGCAAAAAAAAGCCCAACTCAGATAAATAAAGCTGTATCTTTAGGCAAACGTTAAGCTTAGAAATAAACGTAATACGTTTATTCCCTCGTTATGTGCAACCCTAAGACAACGACAACAATGAGAAACATTTTTTCATTATTTCTATTTGCGACTGCAACGACCTGCTTTGCACAAATCAATACATTCTTTGTAAAACCTATTCAGACAGACATAAATTATGCTGCCG
>JAKMFD010000075.1 GCA_022425625.1 Crocinitomicaceae bacterium
CCAACACCAAGCTCACTTTGTTTGCCTCCAGGATTGAGTGGTTCGTCCCAGTGGTGTATGAGTAAAAAAGGGTCAATACTTTCAACCTCACGGCTTGGTAAAGGTTGGTCCAATAGGTGTCCTCCCATATTTACGCGCTGTGCAGGAATTATTTTATGAATAGAACGGCTTGTCATAGTTTGTAAATTGTATTTAAATAAAACCTAAGCGCTATAATTTGTTTGCGATAAAGGATTGAAAAAGTTAATTTTTTCGATCCTTACCAATCGTAATTTTAAAATCTTCGGGATTGCCTTTAATTTTCAAATTTAGGTAGCGTACTTTTTTATTGGGATCAACTTCGATAATTTTATCGTCTCCTGTTTGTCCATCGGCAGTTTTTTTGTCTCCGAAAAGCTTATATCGAGCACCTTGTTTGATGAGTGACCATGGGATACGTATAAAATATTCCATATTAAACTCTAAGTCTTGTTTACCTGAAAGCTCAAAATGCCCCAGCGTTGATTCAATGGTCATTGCAGGAATATTGAGTTCTCCATTGGTAATATCCATATGATTTTCGAGTGTGTCAAACCGCACGGAGGTAAGGTCTTTATCTCCCATATAATCTGACAACATAAGCATATAGTCATAATTTTCTAGGCGCCCATCTAAGACACTCATATCAATATGAATATCGGATTGATTAATATCAGGCACCATGTCAGGGTACATCCTTATTTTACCTGTAATTGAAGCGGTAAGTTTTCCATGAAGGTTTTCAGAAACGATGGCATCCTGCCCGAAATTTTCAAATTTAAAAAGCAATTTGTCTAATTCTACGTTTTTGAATTTTAGCTTCGGTTTTAAATAAATATGCTTAGAATCGCTTCCATTGAAATAGCCGGACATACGAACGTCACCTCCTGCAGCTTTTAAGTCGAGCGTATCAACATACAAATAGTGGTTTTGAGAGGTGCGAAGACGGGCGTGTATTTTTTGTAGATCTATACGATGATATAGAAAATGGGCTACATCGACGTCGATTGTCATATCGGTAAAAGGAAGCTCATACAGATTAAAGGCCTCCTCATGCATCGAAATATTCTCATTGGCGATTTTTTCTTCTCTTTTCCCAGGGCTCTGAAGCTTAAAATTAAAAAGTTGGTCAAAGTCAATGTAATTCGATTTAATTCCAAGATGATTGTCCCTTTTTCTGATACTTTGATTTTTTCCTAGATAGTAATTCATATCAAGGTCGAAGTTCGTTCGTCCAATTTTCCCTTGGAATGCTTTAACCATTATGTGTTCGTCTTCATAATGAAAAAGCCCATTAAAGTTCTCAAAACGCATAGGGTGGACATGCATTTTAGCATTAAGACGTTCCAGCTCAAGGTCAATAGAATGCAACGTAGATTCTCTATAATGCATCTTGGAGTTAATGTGTAATTCAAGTCCCTTTAATTCTTCATGTCTATAATCTTCAGGCACATAATTCTCTCCTCCGTATGAAAACACATCCTCTAAACGTAACAAATCAGCATGTAGTGTTAAGTCTAAATCAACATCTCCATCAAGTTTTTCCTTCATCCAAAAGCCATAGTCATGAGCAAGACCATTGAAACGGAAGTCAGAATCATCAATAAAACCTTTAAAGTCTTTGATGCTTAAATCTCTTTCTCCAACGAGGATATCGATATGAAAATCATGTAATTCATGCGGATAATTTTTAAGTGTTACATGCAGGTTATCTACAAAGAATTCTCCTTCAGGAAGGTTTTTAGACTCTGTAAATTCTCGTGCAGAAGTATTGAACGAGAGCCCAAGCTTTAATTCTTTAATGATTTCATCAATCCCAGCGCTGTCCGTTTTTGAATAGTTTGTGATTTCTGATAGATCAAGTTTATTAGAAGTCATTTCGAGATGAGCGCTAACGGGAACATCAGTATGGTGCACAATAGCCGGCAAGTCTGAGAGGTAACCTGTAATTGATAGGTCAGAAGCCCCAAAAACCATATCAAATAGCTCAAGGTCCGCTTTTTTGCCGTTCATAACAAGATGCATATCGAGTTTCTTTAGTGGCGCTGGTAGGTCAGAAGATTCTAGGCTCAGATCTTTTATAATTAATTCACTGAAATAAGCCTGATTAAGTTCGTTTAAAGCAGATGTAGGGTTGTCTAAATCTATAATATCATGAAACCTTATGTCTAGCTTAGCACTTCCATCGGCTTTCACACCCTCTAAGTTCAAGAACTTTGTAAGGAAATCAACATTAAAGTCTGCATTGAGCTGCATATCAACCTCTGGATTTTCAAAGTTTTTTACCAAAAGAGAACCTAAAAAAGTTCCCGTTTCAAGTTTGGCGCGCATTCCTTTGAGTGAAAACTCCATTGTTTTTAGATTGCGTCCATCACCATTTGTAAAATGACCTTGGAAGCCTAGGTCATCAATCCTTTTTCTTACACTTGTATTTTCGAGATAGGCTTCACTTGCTCCAAAACTCACATCGATAAAAGGCATTACTCCATGAAGTGTTGGCCCCTTTATAATAGCATTTAAATAGATGTTTCCAGCATTTTTATAACGCTCAAGAACAGGAATTAACTCTTCAGGTGCAAAGGCAATAAGCATATCAAAATTCGGTTTTGTACCCTTTACAGCAAGGTCTAATGTCGCTTCATTTTTAAGGTCAATAGAGCCTTCGATGTCAAAATCACCATGTTCCATGCGAATACCTGAAGGTTTTAAAACCAAAAGACCTGATTGGTCATTGAGAGAGAGATCTGTATGAAATTCAAAGTGCTTGTGCTTGATGTATGTCGTATCACCATTGTCCACAACGTTTAGTTCAAATTCCGTATCGATATGTGCATTAATTAGTTTCCCTGCAGTTTGAAACCCACCTTTAGCGCTGTACACAAAAGCCTCTATATCAACATTAGAGGTTTCATCAAGTTTATGAATATCAATATTGCGTAATTCAATATTTTTTAAATGAATGTCAAGAGGAGCACTTTCTTCAGTATCTGAATTTGTAGCCAAAGCATTCTGAATATTCAGTGTGCCATCTTTGTGGTAAATAAGGTTTAAAAACCCATCTTCAATCCGCAAGTTTTTAACATCGTAGTTTCCCTTAAGAATATCCCAAATGTTAAACCCAGCATAAATATCGGCAACATGAAGAAGCTCCTCCGCTCCAGACGCTTTAGACTCGCGGATGCGCACGTTATCAACTTTAATTGAGATGTAGGGAAAATTTGTAAAGGGTTCTAAATGCGTATCACCAACTTTTATTTCGCCCTTGTAGTTTTTGTTGAGCGCGTTTATTTCAGATTGAATTAAACCATCTTGTTTAAGGTAAAGAACAGCTATTGCTATACTCAGAAGAACAACGGGAACTGCGAGTACAATACCTGTAAAACGGATCCAAAATTTTCTTTTTTTAAGGAAAGTTATTTTCATGAATACATTAAGGTATGCTAAAGATATGGTTATAAATTAAAAAAGGTTTGGGGTTATACCCAAACCTCTATAACCACAAAACGATAAAATGAATATTTTATTTTTGCCACCCTTAAAACTATAGAGAAAACCTATTTTTTTAAGTCCATTTATAAGTTGGCATGTGAACCATCGCAGTACGGAGGGTTTTTAGTTTGTTTACAACCGCAGAGCATTGCGGGCTTAGATTCTTCTACTGTAAAAATATGAGGGGTATATTCTGTGCCTTGATGTGCTCCGTTACACCAGGGTTGATTTTCTGACTTTCCACATGAGCACCATGCATATGTTTTTCCTTTTTCTAATTGTTGCATAAAATATAATTTATGTAAAATTCAATAATTAAAAAGCAGTATGCATTAATTTAAATTAAGAAATCGCACCTTTTTTTGAAGCACGCATTTTATCACCTTTAGCCTTGCTTAAAGCTTCTGGTGTAATACCGAGGAAAGAGGCAATCATTTTTTGAGAAACTCTTTGTACGATATCGGGATACGTTTTTAAAAAGAATTCATAGCGTTCTATAGCTGAGGCGCTCATTAAACGAATCACTCGGCTTTGTAAAACAGAAATTCTTTTGGCTAAGAGAAATGGAGACGCGTTAATTAATGACTCATCCCTTTCTTTTACAATAACAATACTGTCTTCGAGGGCCTCAATAAACAATTCAGATGCATTTTCAGGCTCAAAGGCATCTGCAACAATCCAACCTTTAGGTGCAAAAAGAAAAACGTGTTCTTTTCCTTTCGAATCAATAGAAAAGCTTCGGAGAAGTCCAGATTCAACCTCGTAAATCTTAGTGTTCATATCTCCTTTTTTTTGGAGTAATGTGCCCTTTTTAACGCCGATTTTTTTCATAAAACTCTTATTTAACTTCTTCCTTAATCAGCTCAACGAGAATACTGTCTCTACTTATTTGTCCATCAATTAGCTTCACGTAAAATTTGTGAATGTCTCCTTTCAAAGCAATTTTTTCCATGATGTGGGCCTCGATATTTTTTTCCTTCATTGTTGAAGGGACCACGAAATCCATAAATATATCCATGTCTTTAGAACGGGTAGTGTTATGAATGAAGTAGTCTTGTAATAGACCGTTCTGACTTATGTAACCTTCTATTTTTTTCATGAACTCATGGATGGTGTATTTTTTCTGTAATTGTTCAACAACCGCTTCATTTTCAATTAGCTCAATTAGTCCGCTATTTTGAAGCCCACGGTATTCCTCTTGGTTGTCCACAAAAACAGTATTGCAATACGTAGCCATCGTTAAATGGTAACCAATAGAATCTTTTGAATAGTTATTTAAAGAATCTTTTCTGTTGTAAAGCCACTGTCCAGACTTAATGGCTTGCAGGTTTGTTTTTCTATTGAACTTAAAATCACTTTGGTCAACTTTAATATTTGACAGCACTCGATTTAAAGATTGATTTTTAAGGTCCTCTTTATAGGATTTTGCATTTTGCTTTTCCATATAAAAGGAAATTGAAATACCCAAGATGATCACGATAATTTCAAGGCTATATTTTATGGCAAGTCTTTTTATACGACTAAGTTAATGGTATTCATATAAGGCTATTAAAAAAAGGGTAAGACTATTTACCCTTGTGTCAAATTTACACTTAATAAATTGTGTAACAACCTCTTAATAAGTTTGATAAAAAAATAAAAATCACTTATAAATTGTTTGTTAATATGAAAGAATGTGTACTTTTGCGCCCTGAAATATAAAAATATTGAGTATGAAAATGTCGTTAATTACATTATTTATGGGGCTTTCATTAGCCTTAACCGCACAAGTCCCAAACTGGACGCTTACGACGTGTGAAGGAAATGAATACAGCATGTATAAAGAGCTCTCTAAGGGGAAAGCAGTTGTCATGAATTTTTCAAGTTTATGGTGTGCAGGGAGCATTGCAGGGGTACAAGCTACTGAGATTCTTTGGCAAAACACAATGAGTGAAAACGTCAAGGTGTTTGGATTCATTCACCAAGATCAGGATTTTAACACTGCGGACTGTGATGATGCAGATCTTTGGAGCGTAGAACATGGAACGAGCTATCCTTCTTTTATTAATATTGAAAGTGAGCTTCAGGCCTACATCAATAAATACACGCAGAGTGGAGCAACTACATTGCCTTGGTTTTTATTGTTCATTCCTAATGCTGAAAATCCTGGCGCAAGCACACTCGCGTATAGTGGCCATGACATGAATACCTTGAACCACATTCT
>JAKMFD010000186.1 GCA_022425625.1 Crocinitomicaceae bacterium
AGTCTAGAAATCTTGTTTTTTGTGCAGGTCTTCAAGCAGATCGTTTAGCGAAAAGAGATGGTGTAAACTTAAAAGAGAAGGTGGTAGGTTTCAGAGGTGATTATTATGAGTTAACACCACAGGCGCAGCACAAGGTTAAAAATTTGATTTACCCAGTGCCAAATCCAGACTTTCCTTTTTTAGGCGTTCATTTTACGAGAATGACAAATGGTGAGATTGAATGCGGGCCAAATGCAGTATTTACATTTAAGCGTGAAGGCTATGAAAAGACAGATTTTTCACTAAGAGATACTGCAGATGCATTGTCATACATGGGCACTTGGAAATTATTTTTCAACAATATGTCTTTTGGTATTAATGAATATCGCCGAGCTTTTTCTAAAAGATTGTTTTTAAAGACCCTTCAACGAATGATCCCTTCTCTTGAATCAGATGATATTCGACCAGGACGCGCAGGTGTAAGAGCGCTACTATTGTCACAGGATGGGGATACTCGGGACGATTTTAGAATCGAATATCATGGGAATTCAATACACGTTCTAAACGCACCTTCACCAGCTGCCACAGCATCACTTGCAATTGGTGATTATGTGTCTGACGCTGCCGAAAAACATTTTTCTTTGAAATAAGCTTGATATAAACAATACGAATGTTAATAATATTATTTCCTCATTTCTCCCAAGCAATCAAAATTAATTTACCTTTAATAAAAACGGCCTATGTTTGATGACGAAGAAGACGAAAACGGGGACAATTATTTAAAGGAAGACCTGGAGGTTTTTGAATCCTATCTTAAGGGTAACAATACTGTATTTATAGACAGTGATAGACTAGAATCAATTGTTGATCATTACTTGATTAATGGCAATTTTTCTAAAGCGCTATTGGCAGCGGAAATGGCAATTACGCACTTCTCATATAATGGTTTGTTTTCTCTTCGTAAAGCTCAAGCACTTACTGGTTTAGGTAAGCTTCATGATGCCATTGATGTTCTCAATGATATTCAAACATACGGAGTACCATCATTTGAATTTCACTTAACGAAAGCCAGTATTTTCAGTCAGCTCAAAGATTCGAAAAACGCCATTAAGAATTATAGACTTGCAATAGACGCTGCAGGAGATGAGGATATCGATGATATTTATCTAGATATTGCACTAGAATATCAAAACTTAGGAAAATTTAACGAGGCCATTGAAATTCTTAAAACATCTATTGCGGTTAATCCTCAAAACGAAGGTGCTCTTTATGAAATAGCATTTTGTTACGATCAGTTGGGTAATTATCAACAAGCAATATCTTGTTATTCTCAGTTTATAGATGAGAATCCGTATTCTTTTACTGCTTGGTATAACCTTGGAAATGCCCATAGTAAACTAGAGGATTTTTCAAAAGCTGTCTGGGCTTATGATTATTCATTACTGATTAATAAAGATTTTGGTCCAGCACATTTTAATATGGCAAATGCCTACCTGTCTCAGGAAAAATATTTTAAGGCGATTGAGCATTTTAACGAATGTATGCGTATTGACGGAGATGATGCCTCTGCCTATTGTTATATTGGTGAATGCTATGAACAACTGAACGAGCTTGAGCTTTCGAAGCACAATTATAAGAGGAGTATAGAACTTGCTCCAATGCTTTCTGAGGCCTGGCTAGGTTTGGGTATTATTGAGGACCTTGAAGGTAGAACAAGAGAAGGAATTGTACTCATTGAAAAAGCCTTGGAGTTTGAGCCAAGTAACGCCGGGATTATGCATGTGTTAGCTGGTGCTTATGAAAAGATTTCCGAGTTTGAATTGGCCAAAGATTATTATACTCAATCCCTCGAAATTAACCCTCATGATGAGGAATGTTTATCTGACTATATTGAATTACTTACAGAAGAATCTCCATCAAATGCTTTTGAAGTGTTGCAAGAATTTATAGGTGCACACAAAGAGAACCGCATTGCGGCTGTTTTAAAGGTTAATTTGTATTGGTTGAGAGGTCAAAGGGAGGAAGCATTGCATTTGTTCTCTAAATGTTTACAAGAAAATGGTCAAAAGGCCAAATCAATTTTTGATATTAATCCTAACCTTCTAGATGATCAGGATTTTATTAATTTATCACAAGACTAAATCCAAAAATGAATTTTAAATTATCCTATATTCCGAAAAGATCGGAAAAACCTCGTCAGCAAGGTGTTACCATGATGATGGACAAGGGACTGAGTACAAGGGAAACAGAAAATTTTATTGAATCTTCTGGACATCTTACAGATGTTGTTAAGTTTGGTTTTGGTACTGCTTTTGTTACAAGAAATCTTGAAGAAAAGATAAAACTCTATAAAGGTGCTGGTATTCGCCCTTATTTTGGAGGCACTCTTTTTGAGGCATTCTATGCTCGAGGCAAATTTGATGATTTCAGAAAGTTAGTATCTAAATACGATTTAGACCTGGCTGAGATATCGGATGGATCAATTATAATCCCTCATGATGAAAAATGTGAATTGATTAAAACGTTGTCCAATGACTGTACCGTAATGTCCGAGGTAGGGTCGAAAGATTCAGGAATTTTAATCTCACCTGCGAAATGGATTCGTATGATGCAATCGGAACTTCAAGCGGGAAGCTGGAAAGTGATTGCAGAAGGAAGAGAGTCAGGGAATGTTGGCGTTTTTAGACCTAATGGAACGGCACATACCTTACTAATAAATCGAATTATAGCTAAAATAAAACCCTCCGATATCCTTTGGGAAGCACCACAAAAAAATCAGCAGGTTTGGTTTATAAAACTCTTTGGTGCTGAAGTGAATCTTGGAAATATTGCACCAAAAGATATGATTCCTTTGGAATGCCTAAGATTGGGATTAAGGGGAGATACCTTCTTTGAATTTTTACCTAAAACGTTTGAAGAAAGGTTAAAACAGGTCAATGATGACGAGGAAATAGATGACGCTGACGAATAATATAGGTCAGCAAAATTGTTTCAACATTGTTCATACCTTAAAAGGACATAACGCATCCGTTTACAGCATTACATTTTGCGATGGGTATCTTTATTCCGCCTCCTCTGATAAATTAATTGCCCGGTGGAATATCCAAACAGGTGAGCCAGATAATTTTTCTATTAAACTTGATGCTGTTCCATATATCATTAAGGCAATACCTGAGTATTCTATACTGATTATAGGCTTGAATAATGGGTTGATTCATATTATAGACTTAAATCAAAAGACAGAAATCACTTCCTTAAAGCATCACGCTTCCGCTATTTTTTCAATTGAAATTAATTCAATAAAAGGGCATATTTATATCGGGGATAAGGATGGAAATTTATCCGCTTGGAATATCATTAACTGGGAAAATCTCTTTTCTTTCAATCTGGATTGTGGAAAGATTCGTGATTTAAAATATGTAAATGCTCAAAATCTATTATTTGTTGCTAAATACAACGGTGAGATAGGTGTTTATGAAACCGAGTTTTATAATGAAATAAAATCAATAGCGGCCCATAAAAATGGAGTGTCTGCAGTAGCTTACAATGCAGATGAGCGTTTAATAATTTCAGCTGGGAAAGATGCGCATATACGCTATTTTAATTTTGAAGGTCAACAAATAAAATCGGTTCCCGCTCATAACTATGTGATTTATGGCTTAGAGACTTTTAATGAAGGAATGAATCTGTCTTGTAGTCGCGATGGAAGTATTAAAGTGTGGGATCGTTCATTTTCAAAAGTACTTCAGAAAATCGACCATAAAAATATAGGGCATAGGCATTCCGTTAATGAGATTATAATCATTGATAATGATTGTTTTGCTTCATGCAGTGATGATAAGCTTATCAAAGTTTTCAAGCTTAGTGACGATTTTTAGGGCTTAATATAATCCAGTTTTAGTTTTCCTGTCATCTTGTATATCTCAAGATAAGTATTGATTTTGGAAAGCTCAAAATCATAGAGTTGTAAAGATTGATTTTCATAATTGTTCTTAAAACTAACCAGCTCAACAGAATTCAATGAACCCAAATCAAATCTTTTTTGTGCAATAAACCACGCTTGTTTTGCATAAGTAAGGTTGAGCTCTGAAAGCGCAACAAGGTCCGCATTGTTTTTGTAGATGTTAATCAATGTGGCAAGATTACTTTCCAGGGACGTTTTGAGTTGGGAATAGCTCATACTCGCTATTGATTCTTGAATTTTAGAAGCTTGAGCAGCACGTTTGTGCTTCCAATTATTAAAGAGATTGTACCGGAAATTTAAACCTCCATTATACATAAGAACCTCAGTACTTACCTTGAGACTTTCATCATTCAAGTCTCTAAACCAACTTCTTGCAGGCATAACACTTGCTTGTAGCCCTAGAGTCGGGTACAGAAAAGATTGTTGAAAAGCGGTATTTGTTCTTTGGAGCTCTATAGCGAGGTATTGATTTTTTAAATCTTGGTTCGAATTAGGTAATGATGAAAGGGCTTCATCAAAATTTATAATCGGAAAATCTACCCAAAGACCATCACTAAGAATAGGGGGTGCTAATGGATCAAATTCAACATTCATTAATAGACATAAATTTCTTAGGCTATTCTCAAATGAAACATTTTGAATTTTTTCATTGATACTATCGGTTAGGTATAAGTTTTTAAATTGCAATTCTTCAAGCGAAGATGCTGTACCAATAGTTCTTTTGAGATCATAAAATTTAAAACGATTGAAGGAGTTTTCTTTAATTTGATTTAGTATTTTAAGTTTATCTCCTTGGGCTACAGCTTGATAGTAGGCTTTTAAGACCTCTAGTACTGTTGATTCCATAACTGACAATGCATTTCCGTTACTTTGAGCCTCAAGTTGCTCTAAACGCTGCTTAGAGATTCTAACCGCCATACCGCTAAATAGATTGAGATTCAGAGAAAGATTAGGGGACAGGTTGGTTGACAGAATCACACCTGGAGTAAAGGTAAATGGGTTATTCGTGTTGTCTTGAATACTCGTGTTTAGTCCCACGTTTAAATCAACAGTTGGAAATAAGCCAGCCTCACTCCACTTATTATTATTTTTAGAAATTTCTTTTTGAGCTTCACTTATTTGAACGGAATAGTTTTTTTGAAGTGCAATGACCACAGCCTCTTTTGCTGACAGTGAATCTATATTTTGTGCTTGGCACAAGTTTAAGGATGCACCCAGAAGTAAGGTAAGAATCGGTCTAAGCATCATCGTTAAGTTTATTTTTTAGTTTGAATACAGGTTCCGCCTGTAAAGCTGAAATTTTTTCTCCGGAAATAAGAAATTTACCAATTCTTGCACGGTCATTCCAAAGTAGAATCGCAGAAGGGTAAAAGAATAAAATAAATACTGTACCAAATAAAACACCAAATGCAATCGATGTGGCCATAGGTATAAGGAATTGTGCTTGCATACTTGTTTCGGATATCATTGGTAGCAATCCAGCTACGGTGGTCAATGAGGTTAGCAAGATAGGTCTGAAACGCGATGCTGCTGCGGCAATAGCTGCAGACCTTGTAGAATTACCTTCAAGTAAAAGACCATTGTAACGGTCAAGAAATACAATCGCATCATTCACGAGAACACCAATCAGCGCAATCATCCCGAAAACCGATAAAATTGAAACTGGAATACCAACAAGTCCATGTCCAATTATAGAACCTGCAATTCCGGAAGGGATTACCAACATTATTAAAAATGCTTGTGATAAACTATTGAAATGAAGCATTAATATTACAAACATTAAAAACACAAGAACAAGAGTGACATATTGCATTGAGCTACTTGTTTTTTGACTTCGTTCAAACTGTCCAAGTTTTAATGCTTGAACATTTGGATATAAGGATGTGATTTTTGGAATAACAGCATCAAATATTTCAGTATTTATTGTCGCGACTTCCTCAGGGTCAATTGTTTCAGCATCTATCTTAACGATTCTTTGTCCATTTCTTCTTTTCAGACTTTCTGGAGCACGCCCCATGGTATAGTCACATATTTCTCGTAATGGAATTTTCATGCCCTGGGCATTTTTAATTTTCATTTCAAATAAGTCAAAGGTGCTGTTTCGATCTTCAAGTGGATATCTCACCCATATTTTAACCTCATCAGTCCCCATGATAACTCTTTGCGCTTCTTGTCCAAAAAAGCCCTGTCTTATTTGAGTTAGCACCTCGTTTTTAGAGATTCCAAAAAGTTCTGCTTGTGCTTTCATTTTTAATCGAATCTCATTTCTACCTGGGGGCAAATTATCTTTAATATTGATAACACCTTTCATTTGATTCAATTCTTTCTTGATACCATCCCTAGCACTCATTAATGCGCGATCATCATTTGAGGTTAATCCAATTTCAATTTCTTTACCAAAACGATTGAAACCTCCAACGTAAAGATTTTCGGCAATTTTACCTTGGTCCAATGCATTTATTCTTTTATTGATTCTGTTCATTAAAGTATCAAGCGGAGTTTTTGAATCTTCGGCATTAACAAAAACACTAATCCCTCCTGTGTGATTGCCAAATTGACCTATGTTTTGAGTAAAACCAATGGTACTCGTATAATAAGTCATGATTTCATCACCAGTTTCCTGCTTAACACGATTGTTCTCTTCTAATAAAATTAAGGTAGCTTCTTCTATAAATCTCTCTGTTTGTTGCTCATTCGTACCAGGAGTATACGCAACTTCAATCGTGAAGAAATCTGGCTGTATATTTGGGAAGAAAGTTGATGAAAGTGTGCCGTTGATGAGCATTGAAATCAC
>JAKMFD010000033.1 GCA_022425625.1 Crocinitomicaceae bacterium
ATTTCATCATTAATACATGCTTCAATTGGTGAATTGACAGTGATTGTTGCTGCCTCATTTACTGCTAAAGTCAATGCACTAGAAACCGATGGGCAAGCACCAATAGGATCATCCGTTGTTAAAGTCAGCGTAACTGAACCAGCTAACATGTCTGCATTTGAAGGCGTATATACAGCTATCAAGCTATTTACGTTATTAAAAGAACCCGAACCATCTGATGTCCAAGTTGCAGATGATGCCAATCCTCCTATTGTTGCGTTTAACGAAATATCAGAATTTGAACAGACGACTGTATCTGAGCCTGCAGAAACAGTTGCAGCCGCATCTATTTGAAGAATGACTTGTTCTACTACTGCAAGGCATGGACCTGCACCATCAGGATCATCAGTAGTAACTTCTAGCGCTATCGGACTTGAGTTGTTTTCTGAAACTGTTGGTAGATATGTCGGAGACAAGGCATTAACATTTGGCGTAAATAAACCATTTCCATTGGACCAAGTAACACTTGTTGCAGATCCACCAATTGAAGCATTTAAAAGAAACTCACTTCCCACACATTCAGTAAGTGGAGAACTCACGCTCAACGTAGCCGCTTCATTTATTGTTAAACTCATTGAACTTGATTCTGCACCACAAGCTCCTGAAGGATCATCTGTTGTTAGGGTTAAGATCACAGTGCCAAGCGTTAAATCAGTTGGACTTGGTGTGTAAACAGCACCTAGACTATTTACATTATTAAATGTACCTGAACCATTCCCTGACCAAGTTGCCGTACTAGCTGTTCCCCCTATTGATCCATTTAAAGCGATTGATGAGTTAGAACATACGACCTCGTTAGAACCTGCTGAAACAGTTGCAGGAAACGTAAAAGTGTAAGTAACTTGAGCAGAGGCCTCTTGACAAGGGCCAACTGGATCATCAGTAGTCAACGTCAATGTGACGGAGCCATTGGCAATTTCTGTTGCCGTTGGTGTGTATGTAGCATCAAGTTGAGAATTATTAGGAAAAAATGAACCTAAACCACCAGACCACGTTGCAAATGAGGCCGCACCACCAATTGATCCATTCAACGTAATACCTTGATCAGAACAAGCCTCTTGATCTGTTCCTGCATCAACAATAACGTCCGTTGCGATATTAATGGTAACATTATCAAATGCAGCATCACACGGACCTGCACCATCCGGATCATTTGTTGTTGCGGTAAGTATCAAAGTTCCAGCTGTAATCTCAGCTGCACTCGGTGAATAATCAATATTTAAAGAAAAAGCATTTGGTGTATATGTCCCTGCTCCGCCTGACCACGTTAAGGAAGTAGCACTTCCTCCAATTGTTGCAGAAACTGGAACCGCAGAATTGTCACATGTACCTGCATTCGTCGATGGAATATCTATTGACGCAGCAGAACTAAAGGATAATTCCATTTGATCTGAGGATGCAAAACAAGGCCCAACTGGATCATCAGTTGTAAGGGTTAAAAATACTGGTCCTGAAATTAAATCTGAAGCACTTGGTGTATATTCGGCATTCAATGCTGATGCATTTGGCGAAAACACGCCTGTTCCGGAAGTTGTCCACGTTGCACTTGTTGCGGAGCCTCCAATTGATCCATCCAAAATATATGAATTATCAGAACAAATTACTGCATCATCTCCAGCCGAAACTATAACCGTATCCAACAAATTAATCGTGACATCCTCTGATACAAGAGTACATGGACCTAAGCCATCCGGATCCGAAACTATTGCGGTAACAGTAGCAATTCCAGCTAGGTTATCCGAATTAGATGGTAAATAGGATGGGGTTAAGTTCGTATTATCTGGCGTAAAGACTCCCGCTGTTGCACTGGACCATGAAACACCAGTTGCAGTGCCTCCTATTGTTGCGGTTAGAGAAACATCAGTACCTATACAGGACTCTACCGGTGTAATAACATTTAGAGTGGCAGCATTACTAAATGAAAGTGTCATCGAACTTGAGCTTTGGTCGCATGGACCTCCCGGGTCATCTGTTGAAATAGTTAATATCACAGATCCAGCTAATATATCTGCAGGACTCGGAGTATACGTTGTAATGGGTGCTGAAGGAAAATTGAAAACACCTGTTCCGGAAGTGTTCCATTCACTATCCGTAGCAGAACCACCTATACTTCCTTGAGTTGTGAATATATCATTCGAACAAATGGTAACATCTGAACCTGCGTTAACGATGACAGCTGGATTAATGGTTACAGTAATGTCTGAGTCATTTGCTGGACATGGACCAATAGGGTCATTCGTTGTCAATGTTAATATTACATTACCCGAGGTGATATCATCAATCGAAGGAGTATATACAGCATTTAGGTCTGATGTATTAGGACTAAAAGTACCTGTACCTGATGATGACCATTGTGCAGAACTAGCATCTCCACCGAAGGAACCATTTAAATTCACCGCATCGCCCTCACAGATAACATCAGTTGGTCCACCCGCATCTGCGGTAGTCGTGTTTTTAATTGTAATTTGAAAAGACTCTGTAGGACCAACACAACCAGTTGCGTTAACAGAAGGAATCACATCAATATTTGCAATATTGTCTAATAATCCTATTGTTGCTGCTGTGAAAGAAGCAATATTGCCATTACCATTAGCACCTAATCCAATAGATGGATTATTATTGGCCCAAGTGAATGTTGTATTTGGCACAGGACTAGTAAAATTAACCGGAGTCGTATTTTCGCCTTCACAATATTCAAAGTCGCCTGGATTTGAAGCACTTGGAATAGGGTGAATCGTGATGGTTTGTGTTGCAGGAATATTTCCATTACACGTTCCGCTAGAAATAAATAAAATAGGAGTCAAATTTTGACTTGAGGTTCCAGTGTTACAATATTGATGCGTTATCGTTTCTGTGGTATTAATTGTCAAATTCTCAAATGAACCATCACCAAATAAAAGGGTAGCTTCTGCTACGTCACTTGTTGTTATATCAATATTTGCCTCATAACACGAGCACCCTTCTAGTACTGAGTTTGTTACTTCAATTGAACCAAACGGCCCTCCAATGTCAATTGTTTCAACAACTGCAGAATCGGAACAACCACCTGTTAAAGAAGAAACAACAAGAGAAACTTCAAAAGTACCTGGCAATGAATATATTGTTGATGGATTGGCCTCTGTAGAAGTTTCTCCATTCCCGAAATACCACTGGTAACTTGAAGGGTCCACATTATTTCCTGACAAGTTATTAAATGTTACAACCGACGGTGGATTAAAACATGTTGCAACATTAGGTGTACCAATCGCTGCTGCGAATACATCGAAAACACTTATCGCGATTGTCGTATCATCTGAACAACCCAAATTATCAGTTTCAGTGAGGGTTATTGTGTTATTTCCCTGATCATTGAATAAAAACGGAGGCGGAATAATATCAGTATTGTCAGTGTTTACATAGGTAGAGGGGGAAACATTAGTATTGGCTACCCACGAATATGTAGCATCGGAAAAGGTAGAATTTGCAACGGACGTAACTGTTACAGTTTGGTCATCACAAATAAAATCTCGGTTAACCTCAAAAGACGCATTTGGTTGACGTACCATTATTGTTTCTGTAGTTGTTTTACTACAATCAGTGGCATCTGTTACTGTTAGTGATATAGTATATTCTTGTCCTATTCCAGCTGCTCCTACATTGAAGACATGTGATGGATTTGCATTATTACCTGCCAAATCTATAATCCCATCATTATCAAAATCCCATTCTCTAGATACGATCGTTGAAAGTGGAGATGCTGAGGCATCAATTAAATCAAAGGTTTCTCCGGCACAAACCGTATCCGGGATAGAAAAACCACCTGTTATACCTAGCACAACAATATTGTGAACCACTGTATCATAGCATTGTATTCCTGGGCCAGTTGGCGGATTTCGTCGAATCGCACGCATTGCAATTTCATAAGTACCTGGTGCATAGCTTTGGCCTCCTGATGCGGTTGATGCATTTTCAGAGAAAAAATGTTCCTCTGGACTACCCGTAAACTCACCATTGGTTTGCCAAGTATATCCATTGACTGTATTCCAGTCCCATTGCGTATAATTTGGATTAGAAGCAGCAGCCTGAGGGATGGGAGTTTGATTAATAAACCACAAAGAAGAACCTAAACAAACAGAGTCTGTAAATGTAGTACCTGCACTAGTAGTGTAGGACCCATAGTCTGCAAGATTGTTCGGAAAGGCATAAATATTTTGTGAGGCAATACTTGGAGGGCATCCAGTAGCGGGGTCTTCTAAAGTCAACGTAACAACAAAGGGAGAAGAAGTTGTCGGCGAAAAATCACTAAACTCATATGTTGGATTTGCATCACCTGTCAATGGCAAGGTGGGTGGATCGTCAAAATCCCAAGTGTAAGTTGTAGAAGGAGAGGTACCTTGGCTTGTACTTAAATACGTTCTTGTTTTTTGATCATCGCATTCTACGGCACTAACGTCAAAAGAAGCAATCGGTCCTAATACCTCAACCGCTAATTGGGAACTAATACCTGAACAACCTAGAACATCTCCAACTGTTGTATACGGAATGATGGTAACATTAAAAGTTCCTAAAGTTGTGTATGTATGGCAAATTGTAGCATTTTGATCTGCGAGTTGGGTTGGACTTCCGTCACCAAAGTCCCATTCTACGGTATCAGCACCATTACCTGTGTAGTCAAAACAAAAATTATTTCCGTCTAAACATTGAGGTGTAGGTGTGGTGGTTATAAAGCTTGAGGTAGGTGGAAAACCATTTCCAACAACGATAGTATTAGGAAATTCTGTTTCACGTATACACCCATTACCATTCGTATTCGTCATCGTAATATCGTAGATACCTGCAGCATTATAAGTTACAGAAATAGGACCTTGTCCAACACCATTATTGGGCGTCCCTCCTGGGAAATCCCAAACAATATTTCCTAATGAGGTAGAGGAGTATTCTGTAGTCACAGGTGAATTACATGCATTTGTGATTGTAGAAGTGTAATTGTTTGACGGTAAATTATTTACCGTAACAGTGGCACTAAATGGAGCACTCTCACATCCACCATCTGTGTATGTAACGGAATAACTCGTAGTTGAATTTGGACTGACAGTAATCGAATTATTTGTTCCACCTTGAGACCACAAATAAGAACCTGTACCAGTTGATGCTGAAGCCGTAAGCGTCACATTATCTAAACCAGCACACATGATTCCGTCATCACTAAACAATCCTGATGTTTCGGTAAAAGAAATTCCTGTAATCGAAGGTGGAGCAACCTCCGTAACCTCAGCACTTACAGGATCACTTGCGCACGTCCCTATGGCGTAGGTAACCGTGTAAGTACCTGGTGTATTAACCGTTATAGTTTGTGATGATCCCGATGGCACCCAAGAATAAGTACCTCCGCCTTGAGACGGATTTGCAGTTAAGTTGGTAGATTGGCCTGTACAAAGAACAGCATCATCAACTGTAACAACAGGAAGCGACTGAATCGTTAAGACTACCGTTTGGGTATTTATGCAGCCCCCTGGAGAAGTTGTTGTGACCTCATAACTTACTGCTTCATTGGTTAATGAAGATGAAGTTAAGACTTCTGAAATAGTTCCTACACCATTTGACGGTGTCTCGATTATATTTGCATTAGGCAGCCGAATCCAACTAAACGTTGATCCAGGAATTGAACTCGTCGGGGTGTAGTTAAAATTTGTACCACTACAAATTGTATTCGGATTTAAAGGACTAGTAAGTGACGGAACATCTGTCACCACGATATCGGCTAAATCTAGGGACGCGATACAGTTATTTGAGTTTTCAATAGATATATTTACAGGATAAGTACCAGAGGAATTGTAGGTGTGTTGAAAATTCGCCGTGGTGTAGGCCGTACCATCTGTAAATGACTGATAACTAATAATAGTGCCTGATCCAGGTGTTGAATTGCTCGTAAAATCAACTACCGCTGGGGCGCAGTATGGAGCTGCAGTTATAGTGTAGTCGATTGTTGGCACATTAAACACCTCCAAAAAAGAGGTTTCTGTCGTCGAACTCGACCCAACACCATCAGATACGGTTAAGGTAACATCGTACTGACCTGCGTTGTCCAACACAAATGCTACAGGATTCACGTTATATGTAGAGGTCGCCCCTCCTTGTTCAGTGATACTCCATGTATATGATGACAAGGTATTGTCATCTGCTGTTAGGGTAAAAAGATTACCCGGACATTGACTATTAACTGAAGCCGAAAAGTCAGAATTCTGGCTGTAAACGTTAAAAAACCCTAGGAAAAGGAAAAAACTAAAAGACGAAAGTTTAAACATAATCGTTTTAATAAGATCAAAATTTATTTGAACAACATACTCTTAACAACAGCAATCACAAACATTTGAAGAATAACTTGCAAGGTATTCTTTAAAACAAAATTAGGCATTAAAAAAGACCTAATTGTGTTACTTTAACGAGAGTTTTTAATAAAAGTTGCTTTATTTAAATGGTGCTAATGATTTGTTAATTTTACAGTGAAAGATTTGGAAGATATAAGATTACATTTGAACGAATTGCTCTCGGAAGTGTCTGTATTTCCGGAAAGGGATTTGCTTGTCAATATTAGTGATCTTAAATGCATTAAGTATAATCACGAAACTATTCCAATCGACACCCGGGTTAAATCCATTTTAAGAGAAGCTCAAATTTTTGAAAAAAAAACAGGCGTATCCTGTTTGTGTGTAACCTACGGGACTTTTTCAACTACACATAATAACACACCCATTGAGGCACCAATATTTCTTCAATACATCGAGTCTTCTATAAGTAAAGATTCTAATACCATCGAATTTACTGAATTGGGTGAAAAGGAATTAAATCCATTTCTTAAGAAATATTTCGATAAAAGTTTAGATGAAAAACAAGTAACGAATATTGAATCCTTCAAAACTAAACTAGGGATACCAGCCATATCCATAAACGAAAGTGTCTCTTACATCGGCAACTTCGATCCGAAAAGATATGCATTCATTCGAGAATTAAAATCTTTACTAACAAGTGAAATTTATTCCAATGCAATTATTGAGGCTTACGGAAACAATTCTGAGGTTAATGTTCCCATAAAAAATAATCTTGAGACCCTCTTCCCAATTGATAGTGCACAAAATAAAATCTATAAAGAAATACAAAATCAATCCATAGTACTTCAGGGACCTCCAGGAACTGGAAAATCACAGCTATTGTCTAATTTTATAGGCACCTCCTTGTCCTTTAAAAATAAAAGCTTGATTGTTTCAGAGAAGCAGGCAGCAGTTGATGTTCTTCTGAACAAAATAAAAGCAAAAAATCTTGATGCCCTTTGCTTTAAAATCCCCTCAAAACATGCAAATAGGGCCTTTATAACTTCCTTGAAGGAAAGTTGGTCAGTATTAGAAGACAATCCATCCTTAATCCAACAAAAAACATTTGAAGATCTAAAATCATTTGAAAAGAAATATAAATCGTTAATTCAAGTAGCACAAAACGAAAACGGTTCCCTCCAAGACCTTCTTAAAATTTTGGATTTAGATATTGATTCAAGTTACAATTCAAAAGGGAATGATTTAGATTTCAACAGCCTAAAGTGGCTTGAAAAAAGAAGCCTTTCTCATTTCAAAGGTTTATCCGAGGTATTAAAACATTTAAAACCTGAATGTTTCAAAAAAGAATTCAGCTTTATTAAAAATATTGCAGATGAAAACCTCAAAGACCTCCCTAAGAATATTGAAACATGGGAACAACTTAAAGCGCTGCAAGAAGCAAGTCTTTTGTACCAAACAATGGACACAAGATTATACAAGAAATACAATAGTTGTATTCAAGATGAAGGCACGCTATTCTTCGCGCTTCAAAAAAAATATAAAAAAACATTTGAAAAGGTAGAGCAATTAAAAATACAGCAAGAGCATTGGAAAATAAATCCCACGAATGCAGAATTAGATTTTCTTGAGTCTATTTTTAAAAGAAAGAATGGTTTAGCATTAAGAAAATGGTTTGTTTGGAGGAAGTTTACTAGAACACCTCAATTAAATGCGCTAGTGCAAATCAAAAATTATCGAAATTACATTAAAAGCCAGGATGAGCTCAAGCGCATTTCAAAACAATTTAAAAAAATTGGAATCGATGACTTTCATAAAGAAGAAGCACAGATTTTAAGTTTACTAAAAGTCACAGATTTTAAAAAGCTAAAAACATTTCAGGAGCAAGATAAAAATCAATATAATCTGCACCAATATAAATTAATTTATACCTGTTATCAAAATCTAAAACAATATTTTTCTTTCGAAAATCAAGATCAACTTAGGCCTTTTCTTTCTTTAATTATTTCAAAGCAAGTTTTATTGACTAAAAACTGGTTAAAAATAAAGGTAATTCCTTCAGAGATTCTACCATTTTGGGACGACAATATGGAATTCATGAAACGTGAAATACAGTCCAATTTGAAAATGAAAATCATTAATTCAAATATTACACTCAGGGGAATATCGAATAGTGAAATCATTAAAGAGCTCGGCTCAATAAATCGCAGTTTTGAATTAAATGCAAATATTTACAGTCAAAATATACTAAATAAGTGGAGTGAGAAATTCAACGAACTTGACCTCATTACCAAAATTGAATTAAGAAAACTCAACGATTCACAAAAAGATCTTCGAAAAAAACTCAAAAAAGGTAAATCTATTCTTACTAAAGAATT
>JAKMFD010000072.1 GCA_022425625.1 Crocinitomicaceae bacterium
TCCCTATCTGGTCAAAAGAGGAACCATAGGCGATTAGACCATATCGGCTAAGTCTTCCGTATGAAGGCTTTAAACCGTATGTATTTGTCCAAGATGCTGGCTGACGAACAGAGCCTCCTGTATCACTTCCTAATGAAATTGTGCAAAGACCGGCAGAAACTGCTACTGCTGAACCTCCTGAAGAACCTCCGGGTACGTATTTATTATTGATATTATTTTTTACTGGACCATAATAGGATGTTTCATTTGTACTTCCCATAGCAAATTCGTCACAATTCAGTCGTCCAATGACGATAGCATCTTCATCCAAAAGCCGCTGCAAAACAGTTGCCGTAAATAAGGATTCAAAGTTGTCAAGTATTTTAGATGCTGCAGAAACTTTGTGACCCTTATAACAAATGTTGTCTTTAATACCGAGTATGACACCTGCTAGTTTACCCGCTGTTCCTTGCTCGATTTTTTTATCAACTTTTTGAGCTGTTGCCATAGCAGAGTCGCTAAAAACTTCTACAAACGCGTTTAGCTCTTTTTCTGATGCTATTCTTGAGAGACTTTCCTCAACAATAGAAACTGCAGATGTGCCAGATTGAATAGCCCCTTGTATGTCGGCAATCGTCCTGTACATTATAGATTACTTTGACTCTTGATCCTCAACGGATGCGCCATTCTCATCGGTTTGATCACCTTTGGAAGCGTTTTTAAATTCATTAACACCTTTTCCGAGTCCTTTCATTAATTCAGGGATTTTTTTACCTCCGAAAAATAAGACTACAATTACAAGTACTATGATTAAAACTTGAGGACCACTAACTACGCCTAAATAAAACATATAACTTAACTTTTTGGTATAACAAATGTAATGAATAAAACTCAGCTTAAGAGTCGAATGAATGCAACCGTTTATAGTTTTCTAGCTACCTCAACCTCTTCATAAGCCTCAACAATGTCGCCTACTTGAATATCATTGTACTTATCGATATTAAGACCACATTCATAGTTGTTCTTAACCTCTTTAACATCGTCTTTAAAACGTTTCAGAGAACCAAGCTCACCTGAATGCACAACAATACCATCTCTTATGATTCTGATATTCGAATTTCTTTTTATGATTCCTTCTAGAACATAACAACCAGCAATCGTACCAACTTTTGTAATATCAAATGTCTCTCTAATTTCAGCTGAACCTATTATTTTCTCCTCTATATCCGGAGAAAGCATGCCTTCCATTGCAGCTTTGATTTCCTCTATCGCCTTGTATATAATTGAATACAATCTAATATCGATCTGCTCGCTTTCAGCTAATTTTCTAGCACCAATTGTAGGCCTCACTTGGAACCCTAAAATAATTGCATCCGATGCTGACGCTAAATTCACATCTGCCTCTGATATTGCACCCACTCCTTTGTGAATAATGTTCACCTGAATTTCCTGAGTTGAAAGATTTAACAATGCATCTGAAAGTGCCTCAATAGAACCATCCACATCACCTTTAATGATGAGGTTCAGCTCCTTAAAGTCACCAATCGCTAATCTTCTTCCAATTTCATCAAGCGTAATATGCTTGGTAGTCCGAAGACCCTGTTCTCTATATAATTGCTCTCTTTTTGTAGCTATTGACTTCGCCTCTTTTTCATCGAGCATTACATTAAAATTATCACCCGCACTTGGTGCACCATTAATTCCTAGCACAGAAATTGCTTGAGATGGGCCTGCCTCCTTCATTGCAATTCCTTTCTCGTCATGCATTGCTCGAACACGACCGTGATGTCTCCCAACTAACAGTACATCTCCAATTCTGAGCGTTCCGGCTTGAACCAACATGTTGGTCACGTATCCTTTACCTTTATCCAAGGAGGCCTCTATCACTGTTCCTAAGGCTGGTTTCGAAGGGTTTGCTTTTAGATTTAGCATTTCAGCTTCTAGCAGCACCTTCTCTAAAAGTTCTTCAATATTTAAATTTTGTTTCGCTGAAATTTCTTGACACTGGAAAGTACCTCCCCAATCCTCAACAAGAATATTCATCGCTGAAAGCTGTTCTCGTATTTTATCTGCACTAGCACCGGGCTTGTCTATTTTATTAATTGCAAATATCATTGGTACACCCGCAGCTTGTGCATGAGAAATTGCCTCTTTCGTTTGAGGCATTACATCATCATCTGCTGCAACTATGATAATCGCAACATCTGTTACCTGAGCTCCCCTAGCCCTCATGGCTGTAAACGCCTCGTGACCTGGCGTGTCCAAGAATGTCATTTTTCGCCCATCCTTCAATACTAAGGAATAAGCACCTATATGCTGAGTAATTCCACCTGCTTCTCCTTCAGTTACATTTGCATCACGAATTCTATCCAAAAGAGAGGTCTTACCATGATCAACATGTCCCATTACAGTAATAATCGGCGGTCTATCTATAAGATCCTCTTCACTATCCTCAACGGTTGGAATGGCCTCTTGAACTTCAGCACTAACAAATTGAGTTTCGTACCCGAATTCATCTGCAACAATTTGAATGGTTTCTGCATCAAGCCTTTGGTTAATAGAGGCAAATATACCCAGAGACATACAAACAGAAATAACTTGAGTTGGCTGAATACTCATCATTACTGCAAGCTCAGATACCGTAACAAATTCAGTGAGCTTTAATATTTTCTCTTGTAGCTCAGCCGCCTCCATCTCTTCTTGACGGCGCTGTGCAACACTATCTCTTTTTTGTCTTCTGTTTTTAGAAGCTTTTGATTTTCCACCTTTATTTGAAAGTCTCGCTAAAGTTTCTTTTATCTCCTTTTGGATATCTTTTTCGGATATCTCAGCTTTTTGCGGTTTGTTCGATTGGAACTTAGTATTACCTCCCTTCGAACCTTGGGTAGGGTTTTCTACCTTTTTGATTCGTTTGCGTTTCCGCTTGTTCGCATTGTCTGACCGCGAGTTACTGGAAGTTCTCTCTTTTTCAACTGGAAGCTCAATTTTACCTAGAACTGTTGGTCCAGTAATTTTTTTTCGCTCAATTTTTATAGTTTCAATCTCTTCTTTTTCCTCAGGAACATCCTCTTTCTTTTCCTCAAGTTTTGGTTCCTCTTTCTTCTCTTCTTGCTTAGGCGCTTCTTCCTTTTTTTCTTCTTTAGGAGTTGCTGCTTCGGGCTCTTTTTTCTTTGGCTTTAATGCATTTAAATCAATATTTCCAACTACTTTGAGTCCTGCTTCAGGTTTCGCTGGAGCCTCTTCTTCAGCAACCTGCCGTTTAATCTCTTCAACATTAAGTTGTGGCTCTTCTTTTACCTCGGGAACTTCTTCTTTTTTGGAATCCTCAATTGATAGGGATTCTCTTTTTTCACGACTGGTTAAAACACTCTTAGATTTTTCTTTTAGGTCCTGATCGGCTGCAAATTCATCACACAACAAGGCATAATGCTCTTTGTCAAGTTTCGTGTTTGGGTTCGTGTCAATAGTAATACCTTTAGAATTTAAAAATTCTATTATCGTCGGTAAACCCACATTGAGCTCACCCGCCGCCTTACCTAATCTAATTGGTCTTCCTGCCATAATTTAATTTCGATTTACAATCGATTTCCAAATTTATTCAAATTCCGCTTTTAATATACGAAATACTTCCTCAATCGTTTCTTTTTCTAGGTCCGTTCTTTGCACCATATCCTCTACGCTGATTTCAAGAACAGACTTCGCTGTATCACAACCAATGGCTTTTAATTCATCAATTATCCAGCTATCAATTTCATCTGCAAACTCTTCTAAATCAACATCTTCAATATCAACTTCTCCATCTCGATAGACGTCTATTTCATAGCCGCATAACCTACCCGCCAGTTTAATATTGTTTCCACCTCTACCGATTGCTAAAGAAACCTGATCAGGCTTCAAGTAAACTTTTACTCGGCCTTCCTCTTCAATAATTTCAATTGACGTGATTTTAGCTGGGGACAATGCTCTTTGAATAAGTAGCTGGTTGTTCGTTGTGAAGTTAATAACATCAATATTTTCATTTCTCAATTCCCTAACAATACCATGAATTCTTGATCCTTTCATACCAACGCATGCGCCAACTGGGTCTATTCTATCATCGTATGATTCAACAGCAACCTTTGCTCTTTCACCTGGCTCTCTTACGATATTTTTTATTGTGATTAAACCATCAAAAACCTCAGGAACTTCCAGCTCAAAAAGACGCTCTAAAAATTCAGGTGCTGTTCTTGACAGTATAATTACTGGTGTACTATTTCGCATATCAACTTTAGAAACAACAGCTCTCACAGATTCTCCTTTTTTAAAGAAATCCGATGGAATTTGTTCTGATTTCGGTAAAATCAACTCATTCCCATCATCATCCATTACAAGAATCTCTTTTTTCCATACCTGATAAACTTCACCCGTCATGATTTCACCAACACGCTCTTTGTATTTTTTATAGATATGATCTTTCTCGAGCTCCAAAATTCTTGAAATTAAGTTCTGTCTTAACGAAAGAACATTTCTTCTACCAAAATCTGCAAAACGAAATTCTTCTGTTACTTCCTCTCCAATCTCAAAATCTGGCTCTATTTTAATAGCATCTGAATAAGCAATCTCCGTGTTTGGATCCTCAACCTCACCGTCATCTACAATTTCCTTGTTTAGAAATATTTGCACATCCCCTTTGTCGATATTCACAATGATATCAATATGCTCATCCGTGTTAAACTTCCGCTTAAACATTGCACGAAACACATCTTCTAAGACGTGCTGCATTGTCTGCTTATCAATGTTTTTGAGTTCCTTAAATTCTGAAAACGAATCTACCAATTCAATACTATTCATGTTCTATTATTTAAATGATATTACAATTTTTGTTTCTTTTACATCCTTCATCTCGAGTGTGTGAATTAACTCTACCCACTCTTTCTTTTTCCTTCCTTCTATTTTCTTTTTTACCTTATCGCTAAGTTTAAGTTCATTCGAATCATAGGCTATCAATTCACCTTCATGTTTCGTCGAATCGTGCAATTTAACCTTGACACGTTTACCAATATTTTTTCGATATTGATTTTCGTGCCGAAAAGGTTTATCAAGACCAGCGGAGGATACATGTAATTCAAAATCTTCTGCTTCGCGGTCTAAGTTGTGTTCAATATTTCTTGATACTGACATACAATCTTCTACTGCAACATATCCCTCGACACGATCTAATTCCACACGTATCACATTACTTGCTGATACAGTCATTTCAACAACATAAAGGTCCTTTTGTAATTCTTGGATCCTTTCATCTATTAAGGCTGATATACGCTCTTTTGAAATCATGTCAATCTTGGTTAAAAAAAGAGGGGACTTTCGTCCCCTCTTTACTGTAAACCTCATATTTATGAAGACAAAGATACAACATTTACCTAAATAAAAAAGTAATAAGCACTACATTTATATCTATGCTAGTAGAAATTGAAGATAAAATAATCTCAACCGATGTTTTTTCAGAAGCATTTGTTTGTGACTTATCGAAATGTCATGGTGCCTGTTGTGTTGAAGGTGACGGCGGGGCTCCACTGAAAGAGAAAGAAGTTATTCTCATCCAAGATCACCTCGAAAAGATTAAACCTTTCATGAATAAAAAAGGTACGGAAGCAATCGCCAATGAAAATTTCTTTTATCTAGACGAAAATGATGAGCCAGCAACGCAGCTCGTTGATAAAAAAGAATGCGCCTTCGTATATTTCGATGAAAATAGCAACAATGCGATGTGTTCCATTGAAACTGCATACAAGTCAGGTGAGATCCCTTTTAATAAACCTATTTCATGCCACCTTTACCCAATAAGGACAAAAGATTTTAACGAATTCACTGCCATCAATTACGAAAGATGGGACATCTGCAGCGCAGCATGCAAGCTGGGAAGCTCATTAAAAATGCCCGTTTTTAAATTCTTGAAAGAACCTTTAATTCGAGCCTACGGAGCATCTTTCTATAAAGAAATGGAAGCAATAAACGATGAGCTGAAAAAGAAATAAATCTTTTCTAATGTTCTTCTTCCCCTTCCGCTAACGGTTCTATCTGAGAAATAAAATCTTCAGAGGCTCCCGGTTTTGAATAGTCATAAGGCCATCTGTGAACCGTAGGTAGGTCTCCAGGCCAATTACCGTGAATATGCTCTACTGGTGTTGTCCATTCTAAAGTTGTAGATCTCCAGGGGTTTTGTGGTGCATTAGGACCTCTAAAAATACTGTAGAAGAAGTTAAACAGGAATAAAGCTTGCCCAATTGCAGCAAATATCGCAAAGAACGTTACGATTACGTTAAGATCCATCATCATATCCAATGCACCTTGATCAAATTCTTCATATACAGAGTAGTTATAATATCTCCTCGGCGCTCCTGCTAAACCAACAAAATGCATAGGGAAGAACACACCATAAGCTCCTATAATTGTAATCCAGAAATGAACGTATCCCAGTCTTGTGTTCATCATTCTTCCAAACATTTTAGGGAACCAATGGTAAACTCCACCGAACATACCAAATACGGCAGACATTCCCATTACAATGTGGAAGTGAGCCACTACAAAATAAGTGTCATGAATTGCAATATCTAAAGCTGAATCGGCCAAGATGATTCCAGTAACACCACCTGTAATAAAGGTTGAAACCAATCCTATGGCAAACATCATAGCAGGCGTTAAAACCAAAGAGCCTTTCCATAAAGTTGTGAGGTAATTAAACACTTTCACAGCTGATGGAATTGCAATTAATAAGGTAGTAAATACGAATACTGAACCTAAAAATGGATTCATTCCCGTAACAAACATATGGTGGCCCCACACTATGAAAGACAAGAACCCGATGGCCATTATTGAGCCAATCATTGCCTTATATCCAAAAATAGGCTTTCTAGAATTGGTCGCAATAATTTCTGAAGACAGTCCGAGAGCTGGTAATAAAACAATATAAACCTCCGGATGACCTAAGAACCAAAATAAATGCTGATACAAAATAGGAGAACCTCCATGGTTGGCCAACATTTCAGAACCAACAATAATATCAGATAAATAAAAGCTTGTTCCAGCCATTCTGTCCATCATCAGTAATAAGGCTGCTGATAGTAATACCGGAAACGAAAGAACACCTAAAATAGCTGTTACAAAAAAGGCCCAGATCGTTAAAGGCATTCTCGTCATTGTCATCCCTTTTGTCCTCAAATTCAATACAGTTACTATATAGTTTAATGAACCTATAAGAGAAGAAGCGATAAATATGGTCATAGAAAACAACCACAATGTCATACCTAAACCAGAACCTGAAACAGACTGTGGTAAAGCCGATAGCGGTGGGTAAATTGTCCATCCCGCCATGGCAGGACCGGAACCATCCCAAACCCCTGGTAAGGAGGTAGTCGCATCTCCAATCTGTAATCCAAACACAGCACCTTCATGAACAAATAAAGAGGCGAACATGAGTAATGATGAGATAAAAAAGAACCAATAAGACAACATATTTAAAAAACCTGATGCCATATCCCTCGCCCCTAATTGCAAAGGAATTAGAATGTTAGAAAAGGTCCCTGAAAGACCACCTGTTAAGAGGAAGAATACCATGATTGTACCATGAAGAGTTACCAATCCGAGGTACATATCTTCCTTCATGATTCCATTGGGAGCCCATGCATCTCCTAAGAAGACATTTAAGATTGTTGATTCTTCACCGGGCCATGCCAATTGAATTCTAAACAATATGGAAAGCATCATGGCAACTAAGCCCATAAATACTGCAGTCATTAAAAACTGCTTTCCAATCATTTTATGATCTTGACTAAAAATATACTTAGAAACAAAGTGCTCTTCGTGGTGGTGTTCGTCGTGTGCTACTGATGACATAGTAGTGTTTTTTTTAGTTATAATTTCTATTTAGATACTGTTTCAACTTCCTCTTTCGGAAAATATTGATCCTTGAAAGTAGCTGATTTCTTTGTGCTCATCCATGCCTTGTATTCATTCTCAGGATATACAACAACAATCATTTTCATTTTATAGTGTGCCCCTCCGCATATTTTATTACACATCAAAACGTAATTAAATTTAGCATCCTCTTTTTTAACACGCATTTCTGCTGTAGTGATCGTAGGAGTAAACTTAAACCTTGTCGGCATTCCAGGAACGACATTCATTTGTGCCCTAAAGTGAGGGAAATAAGCAGAGTGAATAACATCTTTCGCTCTGAAAGAGAATTCATACTCTCTACCTTTACATAAATACAACGTATCCTTCTGAACGATATCATTCAATGCGAATTTATCAACATCCGCATTGTGATTTTGTTTCATTTGAACTAAACTTCTGTATAGCCTTTCTTTTGTTGATAGCTCTTGCTCCAAATCACCTATAATCGATTGCGTTTCTGCGTTTGGTTGATTTAATTTAACATCAACATGACCATGTGCTCCAGTATGCTCAGCATAAAGATGTTTAAGCAGATCTTCTGCATCTACAAGATTGAATTCTGAAGATGCTATTTCAGTAACCAAATTCTCCACAGCAGCTTTGTAATCAGAAGTTGCCATTAGATTTCTGTATTCAGAGGATAAGTAATCAAAATTCACTTGCTTTAATTTTTCCTCTACATTAGCTATCGCCTTGCCCATTTCCTGAACGGAAGAGTCAATTGTGCTTGAGGTCATTAATGCCAATTCATTGTTACCAGTAGTTAGTTTATAATCAAACTTTCCAAGTGTATTGTCCTCACCACCATATCGTGCTATCCAAGCAAATTGGTATGCAAATAATTCTACTTTTTCTGCTTCTTTTGATGGGCCCGAAGTCAAATCTGACCATGATTTTAAACCAAGAATAATGATTACTGCCAAAACAACTGCCGGAACGATGGTCCAAATAAGCTCAAGTTTATTGTTATGGGAATAGTAAGTCGCCTTAACTCCTGGCTTACGTACATACTTGTATGAGAAATAGAATAACAAGAAATTGGTAATGAAAAATACCGCAATTATAATAACAAAGTTGACATTGAGTAACCAATCGGTTTCCACTCCTTGCAGTGAAGCTGGCTCGCCACGTCCTGTCCAACCATATTTCAACATTAAATAGATGAATCCTACAAATTGAAACATCATGAAGCCGAGCATTAGCTTTGCATTCAAATTATTATCCCTGTTAGGTATTTCATGTTCACCTCTATTCTTAAGTTTATAGGTCAGCTCATATACTCTTACAAGCTGAGCAATAGCAATAACTCCAGTGATAAGGACTATAAGTATTATAATTTTTTCCATTTTATCTATCGACTTGTTTGGTTAAATTTCATGATGAATGCTCTCATCCAAAAACGGGTGATTGACAGGCGTCAAAGGAGCTTTGGTTAAGTTTCTTAGAATTACTAAGATGAATATTCCTAATGCTGTTAATGCCATTCCAATTTCAAGTAATCCAATATGAGCAGCTGGACCTAGAGATCCTGCAGTTACCATAATGTAAACATCAAGCCAATGACCGCCAAGAATAATCAGACCGATAAAAGTTAAAATGCCGGCATGTCTTTTAGCATCTCTTGACATTAAAATCAGCATTGGGAAGGCAAAATTGATAATAAACATTCCAAAATAAAGGAGCTTGTAATTATCTATACGCATCTGGAAATAAGATACCTCCTCACCAATATTGGCATACCAAATCAACATGAATTGAGAAAACCAAAGGTAAGACCATAAAAATGAGGTGGCAAAAGCCCATTTTCCAAGGTCATGGATGTGAGAATCATTCACTTTTTCTAGATATCCTAATTTTTTAAGGTATAAGGTTACCATAATAAGAACGACCATTGTTGTACACCACATTCCTGCGAAAGTATACCAGCCAAATAATGTGGAGAACCAATGAACATCTATGGACATCAACCAATCCCAAGAAGATGTTGAGCTAAATACAGCAAAGAAAACTAAAAATAAGGCTCCTTTTTTGTAATTCATAAAGTGAAGGTCGGTTCCTCCAATTTTATCCTCTTCTAAGGATCTCTTTTTAAAACCGCGCAAGAAGATAAAATAAACTGCAAAGTAAATAAGGGTTCGAATCCAAAAGAATATTGGATTAAGATAAGCTGTTTTACCTTGTATAATATCATCATGCGCAACAACTTCAGGATCCATCCATTGATAAACATGAGCACCATCCATTAAGGTGATAATAAGCAGAACAAGTCCCATTAAACCCATTCCATAAGGCAAATAGCCAGCAACAGCCTCGATAATTCTCTTTACTGAAGCATACCAACCAGTTTCAGTTGCATATGCTAAAGCTAAAAAGAAGAGGGCTCCTAAGCCCATGGCAAAAAAGAAAAAGGTATCAATCAAACCATTTGTCAAAAGACGTGTAGCGAAATGATGACTATCCATACCTGTAACGACACCAATTAAGGTCAATACCAATCCTATACCTAACAGAAGGTAGATGTTTCTTTTGGCTTTTTGTGTTATTTGAAATTCCATTTATATAAAATTTTATTACTTCTACTCAGCGGTTTCTTGACTCGACTCTGTTTCTGCTACGTCCTCAAATTTCCCGTAACCCTCGCGTTGAAATTGGCGAACGTAATGAACCAATGTCCATATTTCTTTTTTGTTAAGCAGGGACCCATGAGCACCCATGTAACCTTTTCCGTAATAAATACTGTGAAATATTTTTCCCTCTGACAGTGTATCAAGACTTTTATAAGCTGGCACGACACCGAGGTCGCCATAGGCGCCACTTTGTATCATTGTTCCGTTACCATCACCTTTTTCGCCATGGCAATGCATACACATTGAAGCATAAAGCTGTTCGCCATTTTTCAGCAGGCCAGCTGCATTTTCTGGAGTCATTGTAAGCGGATTAATCGTATCCAACCTAGCTGATTCATAACCGCTTTCGGATGCCAAATCCCACCCGAACAAGCCATGACTTTCTTGCCATGCCGCTCCTGCTTTCCTTTTATTCGGTAGCATCATTTGGACATGAGCTGAATCTGTTCCTGTATATGGAATTGTATATTTTGGAGTCAATCTGGCAGATTGCTTTGTCTTTAGTTCAGTATTCTCACGACCTCTGATTTCGCCGTAATCGACGTATGTCTCAATGGCAGGTGAACGATACATGTCAGGCATATATTCAGTTCCAGGACTATCCGGATCTGCAGTACAAGACGTAATTAATGTTAAAAACATTAAAAACGACAGACCTATATATAAATTAAATTTCTTCTTCATTTTAAAAGCTTTTCTCAAATTACTTAAATGGTCTTTTTGTCAATTTCAATAAACCCTGTGTCCTTTATCAACTTATCTAACTCCTTTTCTTCCATTGAGTTTTCAGCAGTTCTTATCTCCATAACAAATTTATCATCAGTAGTTCTAGGGTCAGGATTTTGAGCTGGCATACCCGGTAGCGTTTTGTTTTTCAAAAGATAAGTAATGGCCATGCCATGAGCAGCACACATTACTGTAAATTCAAATGAAATGGGAACAAATGATAAAATATTTTCTAGATATGAGAAGCTCGGTTTACCTCCAATATTCATTGGCCAATCTTCTATCATAAAAAATCTCATTCCGATTGTTGCAAGTGTAAGACCCGTTAGACCATATAAAAAGGCCATAATCCCCAATCTTGTGTTTTTTACACCAATAATAGGATCAATTCCGTGAATTGGGAAAGGAGAAAACGTATCGGAAATTTTTACGCCTTTTGAGACTAATTTCTTCGCGCCATCTTTCAACACCCCGTCGTCGTCATACATTACATATATTACTTTATCAGACATAGCTATCTTTCTTAATGGTTTTTATAATAATCAGGAGACTCTTTGTAAGATTGCCCTGAACCTTTCAATATTGATTTAATTTCATTTAATGCCAGTACAGGGAAAAATCTCGCAAATAATAAAAAGAAGACAAAGAATAATCCAATTGTACCGATATAAACACCTATGTCAATTGGACTAGGGTAATGCATGCTCCAAGATGACGGAAGGTAATCTCTATGCAAAGAAGTTACAATGATTACATAACGCTCAAACCACATCCCTATATTTACGACTATAGATATGAAAAATGTGAATAGTAAACTTCTTCTAAGTTTTCTAAACCACATAAGCTGAGG
>JAKMFD010000074.1 GCA_022425625.1 Crocinitomicaceae bacterium
CTTTTTCTTGGTCTAAAAAGTTAATTACGCCATCACCATCGTCATCCTCAAATTTTTTCTGCAAAACAATGTTTGCACTATCCAATTTCTGAATCTCATTCTGTAAATATGACATATCAGGGAAACAAGGTGAATAGGCCCAATCCATATGCTGCTCGTGCTTTCCGAGATAAATATTGAAACCTATGGATGCATTTGCTAAAAATGAGTCAAACCCTCGCTTTGCATGAGAGTTGGTCATATCGAATTTTTTCTGCTGATATACATGCCAAATAAATGAGGCATCAACAAACAAAGCTACACGTTTTCCCAACTTCACTTGAGGGGTGAATCCAAACATGAAATTCACCATATTTTCATTATTTCCGTCAAAACTTAAGTCGCTCTGAAGCATAGAGAAACCGAGTCCAGAATGAAAGAGTAAACTAATGTGATTTGTGAAATTTTCAAACATTAATAGTCTTCCAACATCAGCGATACCCTGCAATGATGCTCGGTAATAATTCGTTTGAAATTCATTACTTAAAACGTCACCGGAAGACCCGTTTGTAATACGGTCATAACCTCCGTCGAATTTAATTCCATATTTATTGTTAAACATGTAGCGGACACCGCCAGAAACATGAAACAAATCGTATGTATTCGAAAAATATCCCGTCGTATAAGGTTTTACAGCGTTGGTAAGCCCTCCTCCTAGGTCAAGTGACCATTTATTGTTTTGTTCAAATTGCCCATACATCGTGAAAGAGAATGAGAAAACAACAATAAAAATAAACGACTTATACATAGTACTTCCTTTGATTATCAACAAATATAGGACAAAATAAAAGATATTCTTCTATTCTTGTTTAATGAAAATAAACTTCCTTAACTGAAAATTTAAAGCATCATAATACTCTAAAACTAAATCTCTTTTTGTTACAAGAATGATTTTATACGTATTTAGATATTCATCCTGCCCAAATAAAAGGGTTCGACCGATGGCATCCAGGCTCAAATTAGGACTTGAGAAATCAATCTCGAATTGATAAATACCGCCATTAATAGGTAAAGAAAATAGGCAATCCCCTGAAACATAGGTATTTTCAAAATTAAAATATACTTCTCCAATAGGATCGTTTATTATTGTTTGCTGAAGTTGACCATCCGTCACTTGCATACGGGACAGCGTCCAATTCCCATGTAAGCTATTTTCTAAACGACTTTCTTTTGAACAAGACAGTAAACTAAAAAACGATAATAGAAATAAAATAAATTTCATTAGTCAAGAAAAAAAGCAATTGATGAAAAAACTTCAAGCCCAGTACGCATAGATTCTGGTTCAATATCAAAACGAGCATGATGAACATTATGCGTAATACCTTTTGAGATATTCCCTACTCCTAAACGAAAAAAACATACCGGAACAATGTGACTGTAAAAGGCAAAATCTTCAGCGGTCATTCGCAATTCTAAATCATGTACTTTGTTCTCACCTAATGTTTTTGACGCCAATTTTTTTACTGCTCGCGTCAGTTCCAGATCATTCTTTAAAAAAGGATAACCCTGCGAAATATTTAATTCGATATGACCTCCATATTTTTCTGATATCTGCTTAGCTATGACCATTAATTTCGCTTTGGCCGCTGTTCTCCATTTTTCATTCATCGTTCGAAATGTTCCTTTGATAAAAGCCTCCTCTGGAATTACATTCGTAGAACCAAGTGCCTCAAATCTTCCAAAATTTATTACACTCGGAATATCTTTTGGCGTATTGTAATTTATATATTGTTCCGCTGCAATTATGAATTCTGCACCCATGAACATAGGGTTAATGGTCTCGCCTTTAAGTGCGCCGTGACCACCTTTTCCTTTGATCGAAAGATGTAGTTCGTCACTAGAAGCCATATACAACCCTTCTCGAAAACCACAATTACCAAATTCAAAATCAGGAAAGACATGCAAAGCAAATATTTTTGAAACTTCGGGGTTTTTTAATCCTCCACCATCAATTATGAGATTTGCTCCACCTGGATTCACCTCTTCTCCTGGCTGGAAAATTAGCTTAACAGGTTGTGGCAACAGTTCTTTAAATGAGAATAAAACTTCCGCTAAGCCCAAAAGAATTGAAGTATGAACATCATGACCACAGGCATGCATTACGCCTTCGTGCTGACTTTTATACTTTACATTATTTAACTCTTGTATTGGCAATGCATCAAGGTCAGCTCTAAATGCTATACATTTATCTTTTTTAGAATGGTGCTTCGCATAAATCGTCGTAATGACGCCAGTGCCCCCAATAGAATAAACATCAGTTAGACCAATGTTTTTTAAAGTTTGTTTTACAAATTCAGCAGTATTAAATTCTTTATATGAAAGCTCAGGATACATGTGAAGATGCTCACGATAACGGCACATTTTTTCGAAAACAGCATTGGACTTTGAAATAAGATGCTGTCTATCAATCTTCATTTGTGACTATTGATTGGTAACCTGAAAGAATAAGTTTAATTGACACCAAAGCCATTAAAATTCCAAAAAGAAGCTTTACAAGGCTCGGACTTAGTCTTAAAGATAGTTTTGACCCAAAATAAGCTCCTACAAAAAAAGTAACGGCAACAACTAAGCCGTATTTCCATTGTACATTTCCATCTTTCCAATAATTCATAAGCCCTAACCACACAACTGGCATTGCCAAGACAAAAAGGCTCGTACCTTGTGCTTCATGTTGAGTAAGCCCTAGTAAAAAAACAAGACCTGGAACAATAATAATACCTCCACCAACTCCAACAAAACCACTGAGTATTCCTGCAAATATTCCAATTGAAGCAAGCATTAAAATCGTTTGTAAGGTCATTTGTGTTTTTTTTTAAAATTAAACATTCTATTCAATTAATAAATTGCACCCTCGGATATCTGTATTTTGAATTCTTCCAATAATTTTAAAGCCATCATCGCATTTTATACCCAAATCATCCGAAGCAATAAAACTACAACTGTATACATTGGCTAAGTCAATAATATTCAACCCTGAACTCTTAGTACCTGTTGTAAGTGCAAAAGGGTCTGATACATCTCTGAAAAAAACCTTCATCCATGATGGGGTATGAAAGACTAAATCTTCTTTACAATAACCCTGAGATAGGAGCTCTGTCATCCCGTATTCAGAGTAGAGTCTTGAAATGTTTAATTCTTTTTTTAGAAGTTGGTGCATCTCTGACTTTGAAAGTTCTTTTCTACGTCCTTTCATACCGCCAGTTTCTATAACTATACATGACGATAAATCAATATCTAGCTCCATTAAATCCAATAGTGAATAGGAAACTCCAAATAATAAGACTTGCCTCCCTTCGCCTTTGGCCTCATTAATAAGTCGTGGTATTTCTGCAGTGGATCCTAAAATAAAACGAGAAAGTTTTGAACCGCTCTTCTCCATTAAATTTGAAACCATATAAATTAGACTTGAATCACCCTGTTCAATATAATTTGGCAATAAGCCTAAAATCACAAAAGAATCAGGTTTACCAACAAAAAACTCAAATGAGTTATTAAAAGAACTTTCATAAATCGAAATGTCCTTCACAAAGTGTTGACTTCTTACACCTTGTGTGCCACTGCTCTTAAAAGTCATTTCAGTCTTATTTAAGCATTCATCAGAGGTTATATTTTTAGACTTAAAAAATGATATTGGCAAAAAGGGTATTTCTTCTATCGAAGATGGATTTGTTTTGTCGAGCGCGTTAACAAAGTCTGAATAAATCGAGCAGTGCTTAATCTGATACTGAAAAATGGTATGAGCCAAATCCTCAAAATCTTCCCTATCGTGTTTTTTAAATATTTTTTGTGACCAATCCACGACTACAAAGTTATTTAAAGTCTTCGAAAATCAATAAAGTCATTACTTTTGAACCGAAAATCTTTTGGTTTGTTAATAAAGCCAATTAAACCATTTTAAATTGAATAGAACCTGTGTATTATTGCTTCAATTAGGGACTCCTGACAGTCCGTCAACCAGAGATGTTCGAAAATATTTATCTGAATTCCTTAACGACCCTAGAGTGATTGATTTGCCCTTTTTATTGCGCAAAATACTTGTAAATGGTGTCATTGTTCCATTTAGAGCTCCCAAATCAGCCAAAATCTATAAAGAACTTTGGGAAAAAAGCAATGGTGTTTCTCCATTAATGACACATACGGAAAACGTTAAAGCGCTACTTCAAAAAAAATACAACTCTGAAGAAGTAACCATAGAATATGCCATGAGATATCAAAATCCGTCTATGGATTCAGTAATGGAAAAAATTCGAAAAGAAAATTATGATCATATTATAATTTTACCACTGTTCCCTCACTATGCAAGTGCATCTGGAGGCTCTGCAATAGACAAAGCGCTTAAGATAATGAAAGAATGGTGGGTTCTTCCGAAAATTAGTGTAATCAATCAATTTTGGGATAATCAGGGTTACATAAACTCGATAATTGAACGCAGTAAGGCATTTGATTTAAAAGCTTATGACCACATTCTATTTTCTTACCATGGTTTGCCCAACAGACATGTAGATAAAGTTTATGAGGGAAGTGACCTTTGTTCTGACCAACCTTGTGAAAAAGAAATTAATGAAAAAAATAAACTTTGTTATAAGGCAACAGCCTACGCTACAACTAGATTATTAGCCGAAAAACTAAATTTGAAGGAAGATGATTACACGGTATGTTTTCAATCTCGACTAGATAAAAAATGGCTTACACCTTTTTCAGATGAAGTAGTAGAGCAATGGGCAAAAAAAGGTGCCAAAAACTTACTTGTGTTTTCACCGGCCTTCGTTGCGGATTGTCTAGAAACGATTATTGAAATTGGTGCAGAATATCAAGAAATTTTTGAAGAATATGGCGGGGAAAATGTTCATCTTGTACCGAGTAATAACGACCATCCCGAATTTATCAATGGTCTAGAACAACTAATTAATAAAGAACTATAATTGGTTCTTGTACAAGAGTTTTATAATTTTGCAATCTAAATAAAAAAAGTATGTCAAATACAACAGAAAAATTAACCTACAAGGTAAAAGATATATCTCTAGCGGAATGGGGTAGAAAAGAAATTAAACTTGCTGAAGCAGAAATGCCAGGACTGATGAGTTTAAGAGAAGAATATGGGGCTGCACAACCTCTTGCAGGAGCGAGAATTGCTGGATGTCTTCACATGACTGTTCAAACCGCTGTTTTAATTGAAACTCTTGTAGCATTGGGGGCTGATGTAACTTGGTCTTCTTGTAATATTTTCTCCACACAAGATCATGCTGCTGCTGCAATTGCTGCGGCCGGAGTTCCTGTTTACGCATGGAAAGGAATGAATGAGGAAGAATTCGATTGGTGTATCGAACAAACTTTATTTGCCTTTAAAGACGGTCAACCATTAAACATGATTTTGGACGATGGTGGAGATTTAACAAATATGGTATTTGACCGTTATCCAGAATTGACTGCAAATATCAAAGGTCTTTCAGAAGAAACAACAACTGGTGTTCACAGGTTATATGAAAGAAAAAATAACGGGACATTAGTAATGCCCGCAATTAACGTTAATGATTCAGTAACAAAATCAAAGTTTGACAACAAATATGGATGTAAAGAATCATTAGTTGATGCCATTCGTCGTGCAACAGATACGATGATGGCTGGTAAAGTGGCTGTGGTTTGTGGTTATGGAGATGTTGGTAAAGGCTCTGCAGCTTCATTACAAGGTGCAGGAGCTAGAGTGATTGTAACGGAAGTTGATCCAATTTGTGCGTTGCAAGCTGCAATGGACGGATTTGAAGTTAAAAAACTTGATTCTGTTGTACATAATGTAGACATCGTTGTAACTACAACAGGAAATAAAGATATTGTAGTTGGATCTCATTTTGAAAAAATGAAAGATAAAACTATTGTTTGTAACATTGGTCACTTCGATAACGAAATTGATATGGCTTGGTTAAACGGAACTTACGGAGATTCTAAAGTAGAAATCAAACCTCAAGTGGATTTGTACAACATCAATGGAAATGAGATTATCGTTCTTGCTGAAGGAAGATTGGTGAATTTAGGATGCGCAACAGGTCACCCATCATTTGTAATGTCAAATTCTTTTACAAATCAGACATTGGCTCAACTAGAGCTTTGGGAAAACTCAGACAATTATGAGAATGATGTATACATGCTTCCAAAAGCATTGGACGAAAAGGTAGCGCGTTTACATCTTGCAAAAATCGGTGTTGAGCTTGAAGAACTTTCTACAGATCAAGCAGATTACATTGGTGTAAAGGTCGAAGGGCCATACAAACCAGAACACTACAGATATTAGGAATACAAGTTATTCTTGAAAAGAAAAGCGAGCCATTTGGCTCGCTTTTTTATTTAATGAGATATTGGGATTGATAGCTATCAATCCCTGTTCAGATGAATTCTATTGCGAAAAGTGCAACGAAAAAAAATGAACTTTCGATTCTACCCGAAACAAATTCAAAATTAATTCGCCTGTTGCTTGATTAGATTCAATGCAGAACCTGCTTCAAACCATTCAATTTGAGAAGCGTTGTAGGTATGATTCAAAGAAATCATGTCTTTAGATCCGTCCGCATGTACCGCTTCTAGAGTAAGCTGTTTACCTGGAGCGAAATCAGCTAAATCAACAAAATTAAAGGTATCGTTTTCTTGAATTTTATCGTAGTCACTTTCTGTAGCGAAGGTTAAACCCAACATTCCTTGTTTTTTAAGATTCGTTTCGTGGATTCTAGCAAATGATTTAACAATAACCGCAGCAACACCCAAATGTCGTGGTTCCATTGCTGCATGTTCTCGAGATGATCCTTCACCATAGTTATGATCTCCAACAACAATCGTAGAAATACCAGCTGCTTTATAAGCTCTCTGAGTTGCAGGGACAGCTCCATATTCTCCAGTTAGTTGGTTTTTTACCGTATCCGTCTTCATGTTAAATGCATTTACGGCTCCTATCAAACAGTTATTAGAAATATTGTCCAAATGACCTCTATAACGTAACCAAGGACCAGCCATTGAAATATGGTCTGTAGTGCACTTACCATGTGCCTTGATTAACAGTCTAGCACCATTAATTTCCTTACCTAGAGGAGTAAAAGGTGTGAGTAGTTGCAGTCGTTGAGAGTCATCTGCAACAACGACATTAACACCAGTACCATCTGCCTCTGGAGCTTGATATCCAGCATCCTCAACATCAAAACCTTTAGGAGGTAATTCAAAACCTGTAGGTTCATCTAAACGCACCTCTTCACCATTCTTGTTGGTCAAAGTATCTGTTGTAGGGTCAAAATCTAATCTTCCCGAAATCGCAATGGCAGCAACCATTTCTGGAGAGGTAACAAATGCATGAGTGTTTGGATTACCATCGGCACGTTTTGCGAAATTTCTATTAAACGAGTGGACAATTGTATTTTTAGGTGCATTCTTTGGATCGCTATATCTACCCCACTGACCTATGCAAGGTCCGCAAGCATTGGAAAAAATTTTAGCACCTAAATCTTCAAAGTTTTGAAGTAACCCATCTCTTTCCGCAGTGTATCTAACCTGCTCAGAACCTGGGTTTATACCGAACTCAGCTTTAGCTACTACCCCTTTTTCGAATGCTTGTTTTGCAATGGATGATGCTCTTGACAAATCTTCATATGAGGAATTCGTACATGAACCGATTAATCCCCATTCAACATTAAGAGGCCAATCATTAGCTTGCGCCTTTTCTAACATCTCAGCTCCTGCTCTTGTAGCAAGATCAGGAGAAAATGGTCCATTAATATGTGGTTTTAAATCATCTAGATTAATCTCTATAACCTCATCAAAATAAGTCTCTGGGTTGTTATAGACTTCGGCATCTCCTGTTAAATGCTCGGCAATACCATTTGCGGCATCGGCAACATCATCACGACCTGTTGATCTTAAGTAACGCTCCATGGATGCATCATATCCGAAAGTAGAGGTTGTTGCGCCAATTTCGGCGCCCATGTTACAAATTGTTCCTTTTCCCGTGCACGACATAGATTTCGCTCCGTCACCAAAGTATTCTACAATTGCTCCTGTACCACCTTTAACAGTAAGTATTCCTGCAACTTTTAAGATTACATCCTTGGGCGAAGTCCAACCATTGAGCTTTCCTGTTAATTTGATACCAATAAGCTTAGGGAATTTTAATTCCCATGCCATACCAGCCATAACATCAACAGCGTCAGCACCGCCAACGCCTATCGCAACCATACCGAGGCCGCCCGCATTAACTGTATGAGAGTCCGTTCCTATCATCATTCCTCCCGGAAAGGCATAATTTTCCAATACAACCTGATGAATAATTCCTGCTCCTGGTTTCCAGAAGCCAATTCCATATTTGTTTGATACTGAATCCAAAAAGTTGAATACTTCTGAGGATTGATTCATAGCATTCTGCAAATCACTATCCGCTCCTATTTTGGCTTGAATTAAATGATCACAATGCACAGTTGTTGGAACTGCAACTTTAGATTTTCCCGCCTGCATAAATTGAAGCAAAGCCATTTGAGCGGTTGCATCCTGACACGCGATTCTATCTGGTGCAAAATCCACATAGGATTCACCCCTTGCATGTGCTTCACTTGCATTTCCATCCCATAAATGCGCGTACAATATCTTTTCCGCTAGTGTTAATGGCTTTCCTACTACATTTCGCGCTGCTGCTATGCGTTCAGGGTACTTGGCGTACACCTCTTTAATCATTTCAATATCAAATACCATTCGAATGTTTTTATTAGAGTTGCGAATTTAAAGAATTTGATTGAAGAATCAAGGAGAATAAAAGCCAATATTCTCAATTTGAAGCTTGTTAAGCGAATATCTAGTCATTACAATTAAGAAACGCTTGGTTTTCATACATTTGTTCTAACAACCTTTTGCAAATGCATAATCTATTTAAAAACCTAAAAATCCTTGACTTATCATCTGTTTTGGCGGGGCCTTCAGTAGGCACTTTTTTTTCGGAGCTTGGAGCGCGGGTGATTAAAATTGAGGTGCCGGGAAAAGGAGATGTCACAAGGTCATGGAAGCTCCCTTCGGAAGACTCTAGTAACGATGTATCTGCCTATTTCTCAAGCGTCAATTACAGAAAAGAATACCTAAAGTTAAATTTAAAAATCAGCGCGGATTACAAGCGATTTATAACTGAGCTAGAGGATACTGATATCATAATTAGTAATTTCAAAAAAGGAGACGCTGAAAAACTAAAAATAGATGATGCATTTTTAAGATCGTTGAACCCTAATTTGATTATTGGTAAAATTTCAGGATTCGGTGCCGATAGCGATAGAATTGCCTACGATTTAATTCTTCAAGCGGAAACTGGTTTTATGTCTATTAATGGTGAAGATAACCAAGCACCGTTAAAGATGCCCGTGGCCCTTATCGATGTCTTAGCCGCACATCATCTTAAAGAAGGAATTCTTTTGGCATTACTAAGCAAAGAACCCAAAACGGTTCATGTTTCGCTATATGATGCGGCAGTTGCTAGCTTAATGAATCAAGCCAGTAATTACTTAATGACAGGAAATATTCCCAAAAGACTAGGAAATCTTCATCCAAATATTGCACCATATGGTGAGCTTTTCAAAACCAAAGACGGAAAAATAGTAACGTTTGCAATCGGAAGTAATCGACATTTCAGACTACTATGTGAACTTTTACAACTTCATGACCTGGAAAAGTCAGAAGCTTATAAAACCAATCAATTTCGCGTTAAAAACAGGACACAGCTTGCAAAATTAATAGCCTCAGCACTTTTGAATTTAGATTTACAAACTTTACTAAACTCATGTCTTGCAAAAGGTATTCCATGTGCTGAAATCAAAACGATTGATAAAGTACTTCAAAATAAACTTACCCAAGGTTTAATTAAAGAAGAATTGATTGAAGGAAAAAAAACCTCTAGGATTACGAGTATTGCGGCAAAATGGACGAACTAATTAATCTCAATGAACTATGAATCTCGATGAGAAAGTATACAATGAACTGGTGCAGCTAGTCTCAGAGCATAAAAATGAGCTATTTAATAAAATCGCTGCAGAACGAACGGATTATATAAATGTCGTGATTGAAAACTTGTACAAGGAGCATAATGCATCTGCAGTGCTTAGAACATGTGATTGTTATGGTATCAAAAAACTCCATGTTATTGAAAATGAAAATCAATATAAAGTGAATAGAGACATCGCTCTAGGTGCAGGCAAATGGGTCGACGTAGAAACCCATGTTCAAGGTGAACCTCCGTCGGCTGAATGTATTAAAACACTCAAGAACAGAGGCTATAAAATAATTGCGACCACCCCCCATACAGAAGAATTCGATATCTACAATCTACCCATCAATGAACCTATGGCATTTTTTTTCGGAACAGAATTCAGTGGCTTGTCAGATGATGTACTTGAACAATGTGATATGCGCGTGAAAGTGCCTATGTTTGGCTTTACAGAGAGTTTCAACATTTCAGTTTCTGCAGCAATTCTGCTAAGTGCAATTAGAAAAAGACTAAGTGACTCAGAGCTGAATTGGAAACTAACTCCAGCAGCACAAATACAATTAAAAACAGAGTGGTGTATAAAAAACTTGAGTCACGGTCAAGAAATTGAATCAGAGATTCGACGAAGGCTAATTGAAAAAGAATTGTAATTTTGAGTTATTATTAAGATTAAAACATAAACATGGGTAAAGGAGATAGAAAGACTGCAAAAGGGAAAAGAACCATAGGTACATACGGTAACTCGAGAAGAAAAAAGAAAAGTGTTGCAGTAATCGTCAAACCAAAGAAAAAGGCGGCTAAAAAAACTGTGGCCAAGGCAGAAAAAGAAACCACTAAAAAGGCACCTGCCAAAAAAGCAGCAGCGGCTAAGAAACCAGCAGCTAAAAAAACGGCAACAAAAAAAGCCCCAGTCAAAAAAACAGCGGATAAGTAACTTTTTTTGAGGTTTTTTTTGAAAAATTCCAATTTTTAGGACTTCACGTGGAATAGTTTTTAGATTTTTGCTAAAAACTATAAGAAATGAAACATAATTTTGGCGCCGGACCATGTATTCTACCTCAAGATGTATTTCAAGAAGCATCGGAAGCTGTAAAAGATTTTAACGGCCTTTCAATATTAGAAGTATCCCACAGACACAAAGACTTTGTGGCTGTCATGGATGAAGCAATCGATCTCGTTAAAAAAGCGCTAAATGTACCTGCAGGATATTCAGTCATATTCTTGCAAGGAGGTGCATCTCTTGGTTTTTCTATAAGTGCTTTGAATATGATGCGTTCGACCAAAAAAGCGGCGTATATTAATACAGGGACTTGGTCAAAAAAAGCCATGACTGAAGCAAAGAAAGCTGGTTTCGATGTGATAGAAGCAGCAAGTTCTGCTGATACAAATTTCAATTATATCCCAAAGTCATTGAATCTTAATGATGGTGCAGACTATCTTCACTTTACTTCAAACAATACAATCTTTGGAACACAATTCAAAGAAATGCCTTCGACATCACTTCCATTAGTCTGTGATATGTCCTCAGATATTTTCTCTAGAGAAATTAACGTAGCAAATTTTGATTTGATTTATGCTGGTGCTCAAAAAAATATGGGACCTGCAGGTACAACTTTATATATTGTAAAAGATGAAGCGCTAGGAAAATCAAGCTCTGATTTTATGCCAACATATTTAGATCTTAAAACACATGCTGATAAGGACAGCATGTTTAATACACCTCCCGTATTCCCAGTTTATGCCTCGATGCTAAATCTCAGGAATCTTATCAATAATGGAGGCGTAAAAGCGGCTCAGCAAAGAAACGAGGCAAAGGCTGCCCTCCTATACAACGAAATTGATAGCAATCCACTTTTCGAAGGAACCGTGGCAAGTGAAGATCGGTCAAATATGAATGTTACTTTCCTAATGAAGGATGAGTCAAGGATTGATGAATTTAATGCTTTATGGCAACAAAATGATCTCGTAGGTCTGAAAGGCCATAGATCTGTTGGAGGCTTTAGAGCTTCCATGTACAATGCGCTTCCCATTGAAAGCGTTCAGGTTTTGGTTGATTTGATGAAGCATTTTTCAAGTAAAGGATAAAAAAAAAATAAATGAAAATATTAGCAAACGACGGGATTTCTGCTAGTGGCGTTAATGCGCTTGAATCAGCAGGATTTGAAGTAATTTTGGATAAAGTTGAACAGGACAACTTAATCGACTTTATTAACAAAGAAAAAATAGTTGGTATATTGGTAAGAAGTGCAACGACAGTACGCAAAAATGTTATAGATGCATGCCCAAGTCTTAAGCTCATTGGTAGAGGTGGCGTAGGTATGGACAATATTGATGTAAGCTACGCGAGAGAAAAAGGACTTACGGTAATTAATACACCGGGAGCATCCTCGCAATCTGTTGCGGAATTGGTAATGGGTCATCTTTTTGCGGTTTCTAGATTTCTATACGCCTCCTACAAAAACATGGAGACAGGAGAATTCGCAAAACTTAAAAAAAGTTATGCTAAAGGCGTTGAACTGAGAGGTAAAACGATCGGAATCATTGGTTTTGGTAGAATAGGACAAAGCCTTGCCTCTTACGCTTTAGGTGCTGGAATGAAAGTTATTGCTATTGATCAGTATACCGAGACGGCTACAATATCATTAAACATTGGGGAAAAGACTGTTGATGTTCAAATCACACCAACAAATGACCTTGCATCGGTAATCGGTGATTTAGACTATATCTCGTTGCATGTGCCAAAACAAGCAGATGGAAGTGCAGTGATTCAAATGAAAGAATTTGAAATGATGAAAAAAGGTGTCCGAATCGTAAATGCAGCTCGCGGAGGTGTCATTAATGAGACAGATCTCAAAGAAGCTATTTCAAAGGGTATTGTTGCTGCAGCCGCACTAGATGTTTTTGAAAATGAGCCCAACCCAGATACTACTTTGACCTCTCATGAAAACATTGCATGTACGCCACATATAGGCGCTGCAACTGTTGAAGCCCAAGATAGAATTGGAACCGAGCTTGCTGATCAAATCAAAGCAGCCTTAAGCTAGATATTGTATTAAAAATAAAACAATTACGCCTCTTTTGATGATGCGTCTATTACTTGGTTTAGGGCAAGGAAATCATAAATACATTAGATTTTGGATGTTTTGTGGTTAAAACTATACCCAACAATGTGTAAATTGCGTTACAGGTAATTACAATCCAAAGAGGAAACTTTCTAGGTGTTATTTCCTAAACAGACAATTATGAATTTATTAAAACTAACACTAGCATTATTTCTAATAGTTAATTCTCACCTATCTCTTGCCCAATTAAATGAAATACAACGAGACTCCCTTATTAAAACTGCAAGCCTAGATTCACTAATTAATAATTATGAAACTCTAGGACTTCAGCAGAGCTTATCTCTTTTATCTAAAGAGGTAGACAGAAGGTTGAATTATTATTATAACGAAATAATGAATCGATCTGGAATTGATGATAGCTCCAAAAATATGCTTCAAATTTCGCAGAGAAATTGGATCAAATTCCGAGATTCGGAATTCCAATATATATCTTCTCAATTTAAAGGATTATCTGGTAGTATGTATCCCAAAATCACTTTGATTCAACAAGTCAAAGTAGTAGCTCATAGAGTAAAGGAATTAAAAAGCTATAATAAACTATTAAGTACAAGAGAATAATGAATAGTCATATTCATTAAGTCAATTCATTCCATAAATCAAATACCCATAACTTGGGCTAAAATACATAACCTTGCCAAACCAAATGATGAACGACTCAGCTATCAAAACACATCTCCTGGACCTATTTAATATAGATACTTATGCCATCGATCAAATTTTGGGTTTTTCAGAATTTAAGGAATATAAGAAGGGTGATGTTCTGATTGAAGAAGGTAAAAGACATCCCTATTTTTATTTTATCATTAAGGGTGCTGTAAAGTCGTATTATCATTTTGAAGGTAAAGAAATTTGCTCCTGGTTTGCCTTTGAAAATGAGATGATTGCGACCATAAAAACCTTTGCAGGAGAAACATCAAATGAAACCATTGAGCTACTTGAAAACACCAAGTTCATAAAAATTCAAACTGAAAAATTTAAGAAACTAGCTGATAAAAATCTTACTTGGAGCCATATTATGAGTGCATTAATCTCATCACATGCCATATTCCTTGAAGACAGAATCAAACTACATTTCATGTCAAGTAAAGAGCGCTACAATAAATTGATTCTTAGTGAACCTCAAATATTACAACGGGTATCTCTAACAGATATTTCTTCGTTCTTAGGCATGAGCAGAGAAAATTTGAGCCGAATCAGGTCCGAAAATTAACTTTGTGACATAAGTCAAAAGCTCTACCCTTATAAAGTTTTACCTTCGTTGTAAATGAATAAACCACAATTTATGCGCAGTAAAAGCTTTAGCTATAAAATCATCCTGAATATAATCGTATTTCTGTTGACCTCATTTCTTATTCTCTCCTGCAATAAAGAAAAAGCCCCTACGCCTTGTGAGAATAACGAAAACACCACGAATAAAGTAATAATTATAGGTGCTGGTGCATCAGGATTAGCAGCGGCATATAAATTAGAGGAAGAAGGAGTAGACTACCAAATATTAGAGGCCTCAGACAGGATTGGTGGAAGGCTAAAGAAAAATGAGGATTATGCAGATTTCCCTATTGATCTAGGTGCAGAATGGATTCATGAGGATAAATCAATCCTAAACTACATTACTAATCAATCAGGAAGTGAACCAAATGTTGAAACCATATTGTACCAGCCAATGAATGTTTATGAAGTTGATGGCAATACCATTACTCAAAATTCAGAACAAGAGATGATCGATTATTATGCGAATTATATTACTGAGTATAAATTTAAAAATACCACATGGTTTGATTTTATTTATGAAAACTTCGCTCAATACATAGAGCAAAACATCGTATTCAATGCACAAGTAGAAACGATAGATTATAGTGGGGACGAAGTTATTTTGACAACAGCCGATGGTTTTGAGTATAGAGCAGAGAAAGTAATTTTAACGGTTTCTCCTGGAGTTCTTAAGTCAAATTCAATAACCTTCAATCCTTCACTACCTTCCGGGAAAATCGATGCCATACAAAGTGTAAATTTTTTACCAGGATTCAAGCTTTTCTTGAAATTTTCAGATCAGTTTTACCCAGATGTGATTTCATATGCATCGAACACTGGAGAAAAAACCATTTATAACATAGCATACGGAAAGGAGAGCAATGACAATGTCTTAGGCCTTTTATCCACAGGGGCATCTGCCGAACAATACTATCAAATGGGAACACCGGAGGCAATTGTTGAGGATGTTATTCAAGAACTTGATGGGTTTTTTAATGGGGCGGCATCTCAAACTTATCTTGGAGCATATCTTTATGAAGATTGGGGTCAAAACATATTTACTCAGGGAACTTGGACCTCAAACTTTCTTGCTGCATCAGAGGCGCTCAAATCGTCCCTTGATGAAAAAGTCTATTTTGCCGGGGAAACTTATAACTCCTCTGGAATAAATCCTGTTGATGGTTTTTATATTATTCGTGGTTCAGTACAAAGCGCCGTTATCTCAGCTTTTGAAACTGTTGAAAAAGTTTTAGAGTAGATACATATGCCAAAGCAACTGGTAATAGCTATAGCTGAACAAAATTTCATGACCAGTTTTATGAAAATTTATATTACTTCCATAGATTCAATACCATCACCTTCAACAATGGCATCAATAACATCTAAACCGTCAGTTACTTTGCCAAAACAAGTATGATTTCTGTCTAAATGTGCCGTGTTTGTGCGACTGTGACAAACAAAAAATTGAGATCCACCCGTATTTCTACCTGCATGAGCCATTGACAATACACCACGGTCATGATATTGATTCTCACCATCTAATTCGCAATCAATCTGATATCCCGGACCACCTGTGCCAGGCATACCATTTTCACCTGCTCTGGTATTCGGACACCCACCTTGAATAACGAAATCTGGTATAACTCTGTGCCATTTTAAGCCATTATAGTAGCCATCCTCTATTAATTTAACAAAGTTTTTTACCGTGTTAGGTGCATCTTCAGTATATAGAGACACCTTCATTTCACCTTTACTTGTTTTAATAATCACTTCCATTTCTATGTTTTTTGAGCCGTAAAATTAATTTTTTTTCAGGCAAACCTTCGTATTGTTGAAAACTTCGTTGATAAACCTCAAAAAAGCGTCGGATTTTCAAGGTTTCTAGCAATTATCTTTGGATAACCCGTTGAGATGAAGTAAAATGTTTCGGACACTGATTAAAAAGAAATTATCTGACAATCAAGTTGCAAATATTTTTATAAATGCAATTTTTGATTCTGTCGACAAAGGCTTCCAGGAAATCGCTTCCCTGATCAATGAGGACCCTGTATTTGTGAGCTCTCCGAGCATTGAAGAAACCGCAAGTGGAGAATTTGGAATGGTCATTATCGTAGGCAATCTATCCTTTCTTGAAAGTACCTTTGATGCCGACCAAGCATCGAGAGTAGAATCTCTAATATTTAAAAAGCTTGCGAAAATCTATGATATGGATGAGGAAGATTTTATAAAGCTTATTAGAGGGTATCAAAAATTCATTTCTCGAGTCAATCATCCTTCTAAAAATTGGATTTACGGTATGTCCAAGGCCATCTTTCATAAATACAAACTGAACGAATTTCAGGATGAGTATTTCAAGAGAATGCGTGCACCAAACCCTTTATTTCTCAAAAGAATGGATGAGGTTGTTGCGAATTACATCTGGAACTGGGATGCTTTTTTCAAAAAGTACCGCATATAATCCGCTTATTTATCGGCATCTTATATTAAGTCAATATATCACTTGAGCTTTTCGTCATTAGTTTTCAAAAAAAAATGAAACCTATTTGAATTATTTGCGTTTCACCATTCACACAACAAATATTATGACACGCTTTACAGCTATTCTTCTAATCTCTGCTTTCCCATCATTACTTTGGGCGCACAATTTTAGTGCGAGAAAAGCATATATTAATGAATATAGCTACATCGCAATAAGTCAAATGCACACTCATAAAATTCCGGCAAGTATTACCCTTGCTCAAGGCATTTTAGAATCTGGCGCTGGACATTCTTTTTTAGCACGTTCGTCCAACAACCATTTCGGGATTAAATGTGGTAGTCAATGGAAAGGTAAAACTTCGTATCACGACGATGATAAAAAAAATGAATGCTTCCGTTCCTATTCTCGAGTCAAAGACTCCTATTTAGACCATAGTTTATTTCTTACTACAAATAAACGCTATGCTTTTCTTTTTGATTTGCCTATTGAGGATTATAAAGCTTGGGCTCACGGACTAAGCAAAGCAGGTTATGCAACACATCCAAAATATGCTGAACGATTAATTCAACTTATAGAGGATGAACATCTTTACACATATGACCGAGAAAAAGAAATACCTGAAATTGCTTTAAATAGTTCTCATGAGCTTCAAAATAATGCCTATTCAATTAACAAAGTCAATGTAATTGCTGCTCATAAAAATGATACATTTTTCAAAATAAGTAAACGTACAGGTCTAACATTAAGGCAATTACATAAATACAATGAAGCGTTGAGTAATTATGAATCTTTGCCAATTGATACACCTATTTACTTACAACGTAAAAAAAATAAAAGTAATAAAGCTTATGTGGTTGTTAAATCCAGTACTACCCTCGCCCATTTATCTCAAAAAGAAGGCGTAAGTATAAAAGCATTAATGAAATTCAACCAAATATCTACTCCCAATCAGTTATTGCAGAAAGGAGAAAAAATATTCCTTCGCTAGACCGAGGTCAGCGGGAATTTGTTTGTTGTTTGTTTTAAAGCCCCTTTTTGGGGCTTTTTTTATGGGTTCATTCTAAGGATAGGGAAAAATCTTTTCGTAAATTCGCCAACCATGAAATTTATAATTGTTCTCTTTTTTTCAGGCTTATATTTCTTCTCTTCTGCGCATGAATCATATTTTTCTTTTGCTGAAATGGAATACAACGCAACATGTGAATGTCTGGAAATAACACTTACCCTTTCTTCTCATGATCTTGAAGCCGTCGCAATTGACAAAAAAATAATCGCCTCTCAACTTGAAAAAGGTCTAAATGATGAGACACTGCGAATGAAAATGGTTAACCAAATCATTTTTGATGGATTCAGAGTTTACAATAACAAGAAAGAAATCACCTTATTTTATGTGGGTCATGAACTATTACAAGATGGTAATTGTTCGATTTATCTTAAGAGTGAATCTTTTGATAAATCAACTATTCAACTTTTTTATGGATTATTCATGAATGTCTATACACAGCAACAAAATAAACTTTCTTACAAAGAGATAAATACACAAACAGTATACAATTTCTTTGTTTTTAAGAGAGAAAATGAAATCGAATTATGAAAAATACCCTAATACTACTTATTCTTTGTGTTATTTCTATTAACAACAACAACTCATTCTCTCAGCAAAAATTTGCGCAAATAGAGAACCTAATTCCAACACCTAACGAATATAGAAATGCTGCGGGAGCACCAGGTCACAATTACTATCAGCAACAGGCCGATTACAAAATGGAGCTTGTTCTAGAAGATAACAACCAAATACTAAGAGGTATTGAAACAATAACATATACGAATAATTCGCCCGATGCATTATCTTATTTATGGCTTCAGTTAGATCAAAACCTATTCTCAAAAAGTTCAGATACCAAACTAATTACCGTTGAAAAAATGGAAGACTTCCTATCAATAGAAGGAGAAGAACTCAATCGAATTGAACGAAAATTGTTTGATTATGACGGTGGATTTAAGATAGAAGAGGTGAAAGCAACAAATGGAGAAGATTTAAGCTACGCCATCAACAAAACAATGCTGAGAATAGACTTAAAACAAGCCTTAAAAACGAAGGAAAGTATTTCGTTTAGAATCAAATGGTGGTATAACATTAATGATAGAATGGCTGTTGGGGGCCGGTCAGGCTATGAATACTTTGAAAAAGAAGACAATTACATTTACACGATTGCACAATTTTTTCCTAGGATGTGCGTGTATGACGATGTTTCAGGGTGGCAAAACAAGCAATTTTTAGGTCGTGGTGAATTCACCTTGCCATTCGGGGATTATGACGTCTCGCTTACAGTTCCGGGTGATCATATTGTAGCCGCAACAGGAACACTTCAGAATGAAAGTAGTGTTCTTACTGCTACGCAACGAAAACGACTACAGAAAGCCAGAAAAGCGAATGCCCCAGAATTCATTGTAACACAAGAAGAAGCTGAGAAGGCGGAAAAAAATAAATTGAAATCACTGAAAACATGGCGTTTTAAAGCAACCAATGTCCGAGATTTTGCATTCGCTTCTTCGAGGAAATTCATTTGGGATGCCCAAAATACAAGCGTCGGAGATAAGAACGTACTGTGTATGTCTTTCTATCCAAAAGAAGGGAATCCTTTGTGGGAGAGATACTCTACGAAGCTTGTAGCACATACCGTTGATACCTATTCCAAGTTCACTGTGGACTACCCTTACCCTGTTGCAATATCTGTTCATTCAAAATCAATTGGAATGGAATACCCAATGATTTGTTTCAACGGTGGTCGTCCAGAATCAGATGGTACCTACACAGAAAGAACTAAATATGGGATGTGGGGCGTAATTATACATGAAGTTGGTCATAACTTCTTTCCGATGATCATCAATTCAGATGAAAGACAGTGGACCTGGATGGATGAAGGTCTCAATACCTTTGTTCAATATTTAACTGAACAAGAATGGGAAAGAGGCTATCCTTCAAGAAGAGGTCCTGCTTATAAAATTGCTGATTATATGAGAGGTGATAAATCTAATATTTCACCGATTATGACCAATTCAGAATCAATACGACAATTCGGTAACAATGCCTATGGAAAACCTGCTACGGCATTAAACATACTTAGGGAAACGATTATGGGGCGTGAGCTTTTCGATTATGCCTTCAAAACTTATTGTGAGCGGTGGAAGTTTAAACACCCCACGCCAGCTGATTTCTTTAGAACTATGGAAGATGCATCTGCAGTAGATTTAGATTGGTTCTGGCGGGGTTGGTTCTTTAGTACGGACCATGTTGACATTGCTTTATCGAATGTAAAGTTATTTCAGCTGAATACACAAAACCCAGAAGTAGAAAAATCATTTTCGAGAAATCAATATGAAAATAGAGATGTACATATAGGAGAAACACGAAATAAAACTCAAATAAAAGAAACCATCAACGAGAAAGATGACAACATTGATGACTTTTATGGTAAGCGAGATGTATTTAAAGTAGATGCGTTAGATTTAAAAGAATATCAAGATTTAAAAGGGGATTTGGACGATGATAAAATAAAATTATTGAATGCAGGCTACTTTTTCTATGAGCTGTCGTTTGAAAATGTAGGAGGATTGGTAATGCCTCTAATAATTAAAGTTTCGTATATGGACCAAACATCCGAAATAATAAGAATCCCAGCAGAAGTCTGGAGAGCAAAAGAATACAATATTTCCAAAGTTTTCATTCTTGAAAAAGAAGTAGAAAGTTTTCAATTAGATCCATTCCTTGAAACAGCTGATACTGATCTTCAAAATAACTCTTGGCCTAGGAAAGTAATTCCTTCGAGATACGAGCTTTTTCAGCAGCGTAAAATGAGAATGCAACTTGACGAAAACCCCATGCAAAGACAAAAAAGAGTTGACCAATTAAAAAATTAAGCTCAACAGTATTTTATGAAGTCTTTTCTTGTTCTGTTCCTGACCATAGGTCTAAATCTCACACTTTACTCCCAAAATCTAGTAGATATAACCATTGGCGGTAGCTATACATTTACGAATACAACAAACGTCATTTCAACAAATTTTGGAGGTACAGGTGACGGAATTGGTTGGTCAGCCAACCTATATTCCGATAACGAAATGGGACCGTCAAATATGCTATTTAGTCTGAGATGGATGATTGATTATGCCGCAACAACTGCAGGAGATAGTTATACGATGACAGATGTCAGCATCTGGCTTTTCGAGTATGGTGCGAATACCGTATTCCCTTCAACGGCTAGACCAGATCTCGTTGCAAATGGAGCAATTAATGTTTTCCAAGGAGATTTAGTTTTCACACCTCCCGCGCAATCTATACCTGATCATTGTGAGGCTGATGTGCAATTCAGTACTCCATTTGAGTATTCAAACGGTAACTCCCTAGTTGTTTATGTTGAGAAATTGACACCATACAATGGAGGACCTGTTTCGCCTTATTACGGATACATGCCGGGTGCAAGTGGACTCAGAGTGCTATCTAATTGGTCAGGAACAATCGCTGCACCTCTATTACCTAATGCAAATAATGCTCAACAGGATCGTTATGCCCTAATTAAATTCAATGAAACAGATCCTGCAGATTTGTGCACACAATCTCCTTGCGACCCTGGCGTGACCTCTGGGTCAACCGCACTTTGTCCTGGCGATAATGAAGCGACTGTAAGTGTGAGCAACCCTAACAATGGTAATGTTCAATGGCAGCAATTTGTGAATGGCGCATGGGAAGACATCTCAGGAGCTAATTCTAATAGCTTAACGGTTAATAATGTAACTACAACGACTCAGTTTCAAGCAGTTATTTCTAATGTATCTTGTGCAACGGCTACCTCTGATATCGCAACAATTACTGTGTCTCCAGTTGTTTTACCTCCAGAAATTGAAAGCTTAAATCAGCCAATTTGTCCCGAAACATTAGGAAGCATTTCTTTTATAAATCTTCCTACACCTGGTGTATGGACAATTATTGCAGATCCTATTGCTACCTACACAGGGTCAGGATCTACCGGCCTTTTTGAAAACCTTAGTCCAGGAAGCTACACTTTTGCAATTGATTGGAATGGATGTACTTCTGAGTTCAGTACAGAAAGTGCTGTGATTGAAACGCCACAAACTCCAACGCCTATTGCTACGAGCAATGATTTGACTGCATGTATTTCAGACTTATTAATCGTAGATGATTTACCGGTTAGCTTCACAGGGTCTTCTTCGATAGCATTAGAAAGCACTCCGGTATTTCTTACAGTATCAAGTAATGATTTACTTGTAAATGGCAATTACTTTATCTCACAAACGGATAATATAAATGGATGTGCCCCGTCTGACACCATTATTATTTCGGTTACCATTCAAGAGTCACAAATCCCAGAAATAATAGACAATAACTTTACAATTTGTGATTCAGAAGCATTAATTATCGAAGATTTAGGCGTTACAGGAAACGGAGGCGTATTAAATTATTATTATTCGGATGGAACAACGATTATAAGTGCAAACTCAACTGATAATCTTCAAACAGGAACATACTTTGTTACCCAAACAGGACCTGATAATTCTTGTGAAAGTATCGATAGCCTTGAGATTACAGTAACTATAGGAACCACTCCTCCTCCATCCACTGCTAATGAAAATCAGATTTTTTGTACTTCAGATAATTCAACTGTAAATGACCTCAGTATCAACTTAAGTTCATACACACTAAATTACTTCTTTGATAATGGTACTTCGATTGTATCAGTCGCTTTACCAGATGTTCTTTTAGACGGTAATTATTACATCACAGCTACGGATCCGAATACGAACTGTACAAGCAATGACAGTCTATTAATTACAGTTACAATCAACGATACACCGCCACCGACAACAAATACACCGAATCCATTATTTTGCGCTATCGATAGTGCAACAATTGAGGATTTGCTTGTGACCGGAGAAAATATTTTGTGGTATGACAATAACGGAAATTTACTATCACAAACAACTATTCTAAGCGATAATACAAGTTATTTCGCAACACAAACACCACCTGAAAATGGCTGCGAAAGTTCAAGTAATTTAGAAATACAAGTTACAGTTTTAGATCCTCCCTCCCCACTCAGTAATAATTTGACGCAAGTGTTTTGTGAAACTGAAAACCCAACAATAGCTGATATTGTCGTAACTGGCACTGATGTTCAGTGGTACGATACTGAATTGAATGGCATTCCATTACCTCCAAATACATCACTGATTGATCAACAGTCTTATTATGCAAGTCAAATTATAGGAGGATGTGAAAGTTCTGAATATCTTATGGTTAACATAAATATTCAAAATACAATAGACGGTGGTTTTTTCACAAGTGATTCCGAAGGTTGTAGTCCATTAAATATACAGCTTACGCCTAATTTCATAAATACAAATGCGACATACAGCTGGTATATAGATGATGTACTTGCAGGGAACACAGATATTCTAGACTATACATTTATTGAGTCAGGATGCTACGACATTCAGCTTTTGATTGATGAACCAAACTCCTGCGCAACTGACGTAACTAATTCAGATTTCGTTTGCGTCTCACCAGGACCAGTGGCGTCATTTTACACGAGTCCAAATACATTGGCTATTAATAATCAATTGGTGTCGTTTCAAAACACCTCTTCAAATGCCGACTCTTTTATTTGGGATTTCGGAAACGGAAGTACTTCTACACAAATAAATCCGGAGACAAACATTAATATTATCAATGAAACATTAACAGTTACCTTAACTGCATTCTCAGGTGATAATTGTGAAAGTACAGCTTCAATTACCTTCGAAATGCCTGAGAGCGATTTATATGTTCCAAATAGCTTCACGCCTGATGCAGATGAACACAACCAATCATGGGGTCCAGTATTTTTAAGCGGGTTCGATAAATTTAATTTTGAACTACTTGTATTCAATCGCTGGGGAGAAACCGTATGGGAAAGCCGAGATGCAGATGGAAGATGGGATGGGAAATATTCTAACAAGCAGTTAACCTGCCCGGAAGGTATCTATACCTGGAAAATGACCTATAAAAAGAAAAATTCAGACGATAGAACTGTACGTACAGGTCATATCACCTTAATACGATAAAAAAATGAATCCTTTTCATCTTGCTATTCCTGTTAAAAACCTTAGTGTTGCTCGCACTTTCTATAAAGAGATATTAGAATGTTCCGAGGGAAGAACTTCTAAAGAATGGGTGGATTTTGATTTTTTTGGGCATCAGCTTGTTCTTCATGAAAATCCAGATTTATCCATATCGAATAGATCCAGCTCAAATGAAGTAGATGGCCATAACGTTCCTATTCCTCATTTTGGAGTGGTATTGGACTGGGAAGATTGGATAAAGCTCTCTGAACGACTAAAAGCAAAACAGATTAATTTCATAATCGCCCCTTATATTCGTTTCGAAGGAAAAATTGGCGAACAGGCAACCATGTTTTTTTTAGATCCTGAAAACAATGCTCTTGAGTTCAAAGCATTCAAAAATATTGATCAACTCTTTGCGAAATAAATAAGAACGTCAATTAATTTAAAATCTGCTTTTGTTTAACACATATGTGTTTTTTATGCAAGTCATTAACCTATTGGGGAATTGAGTTCCAATAATGATATTTTTTTGAATTTTATCCGCTCCTATATAGGTCAATCGTATTGCTTGTGACCCTTGAATATTATATAGCCATCCCATTGGTGTTAAACGAATTCCATACCCGTAATACCACGGCGTCTTCACTTCAGCTACATCCACATATGCCAAAATAGTTTTTCGAAACTGTATTAAACCAATTCCATAAATGAGTTTAATTTTTCCTTCATACACCTCTATTGTTAACTTATAAAACATCAATATTAGCAATAGGAATAGCAAATCAAAAACGAGAAATACTTCTAAAGTGAAATGGATAATAATACCTGTAATAAACAATGGTATTGAGGTTATCAAACCATATTGGGTGCTTCTATAGACCATGAAATAAAAATAAGCAGTTCAGGCCTAAATCTATTTTTTTCGAAAGAAAATTTTGACAGGCACACCTTCAAAATCAAACTTTTCACGCAATCTATTTTCAAAAAATCGCTTATATCCGTCCGTGATGTACTGCGGCAAGTTACAAAATACCGCAAAAGAAGGCGCATGCGTAGGAAGCTGCTGAATAAACTTGATTTTGATGTATTTCCCCTTCATTGCTGGCGGAGGCGTTGCGTGTACAATGTCGAGCATTACGTCGTTGAGCTTTGAGGTTGGTATCTTTTGAATCCTATTTTCATAAACCGTCATGGCCGTTTCAATCGATTTATGAATACGCTGTTTCGTCAAAGTCGAAGTAAAAATAATTGGCACATCATTAAAAGGCGCAAGCTGCTCTCTCAATTTGTCCTCATATTTCTTCACAGTATTCTGGTCCTTGTCTAATAAATCCCATTTATTCACCAAAACCACAACACCTTTTGAATTCTTTTCAATCATGTAAAAAATACTCAGATCTTGCTTTTGAATTCCTTCCGTTGCATCCACCATAAATAAACATACATCCGCATTTTCTATGGTACGTACAGAACGTAAAACTGAATAGTATTCAATGTCCTCTGTTACTTTCGCCTTTTTTCGTATTCCTGCTGTATCTATCAATAAGAAGTCAAAGCCAAAAGCGTTATATCTCGTATGAATGGCATCTCGTGTTGTTCCAGAGATATCTGTTACAATATTTCTATCTTTTCCCGTAAACGCATTAATCAATGATGATTTACCCACATTTGGCTTTCCAACAATAGCGATTCTAGGTAAACCAGTTTCTTCAAGAATTGATTCATCTTTGCTATCAAAATAAGAAACCATTTCATCAAGAATCTCGCCTGTTCCGGAACCATTCGTTGCGGATAAGTCATGAACCTCACCCAAACCAAAAGCGTAAAACTCCGAAGATAAACCTACACGAGCGGTATTGTCTACTTTATTTGCAACGACAATAATATCTTTATTACTTTTTCGCAGTATACCAGCGACAACTTGATCCATCTCGATAATACCAGTAGTTGCGTCAACCATGAAAAGGATTACGGAAGCTTCATCAATAGCAATTTCTACCTGTTTTCTTATTTCAGCTTCAAATATATCTTCTTTGGTTTTAGCATAACCACCCGTATCAATAACAGAAAAGCTACAACCATTCCATTCTCCTTGACCATAGATACGGTCTCGGGTTACACCACTAACTTCTTTTACAATGGCATCTCTAGATTCTGTCAATCTATTAAAAAGAGTCGATTTTCCGACATTAGGTCTTCCTACAATTGCAACAATATTTGACATCTGTTCTTTCTTTAATATCCGTATTTCTTAAGCTTCTGCTCTGAGCTTCGCCAATCCTTGTCAACCTTAACATAGTTTTCTAAAAAGACTTTTTTATCTAAAAACTTTTCCAAATCAATCCTTGATTTCTTGCCTATTTTTTGCAGCATATCTCCTCCTCTTCCGATGATAATACCTTTTTGCGAGTCTCGTTCAACTATGATTTGAGCACGGATTCTTATAATTCGATCTTCTTCTTTATATTCCTCAACCAATACTTGACAGCTATATGGAATTTCTTTTTGGCACAACTCAAATATTTTCTCTCGAATAATTTCAGAAATAAAGAAACGTAAAGGGCGATCTGTTAGATCATCTTTGTCGTAATATGGCGGGCTCTCAGGAATGTGTTTTACAATTTCTTCCCAAAGCTCGCCAACATTAAAATCATGTAAAGCAGAAATCGGGCATACCTTAGCATTAGGCAATTGCCCTTGCCAATATTCTATGCGCTTAAATACCTCATCTTGTGAGGAAAGGTCTATTTTATTAATCAAACAAA
>JAKMFD010000092.1 GCA_022425625.1 Crocinitomicaceae bacterium
CCTGCTTTTGGTTGAAAATTTTCTGATTTTTTCAATTTCTCAATAATTGACTTTTCGTCTTTTGATATTTTAGTTGGTGTCCAAACATTAATGTGCGCAAATAAATCTCCCGAACCATACCCCTGAACATTTGGCAAACCTTTACCCCTAAGCCGAAGTACTTTACCACTTTGCGTTCCTGGGTCAATTTTAATTTTAACCTTACCTGACAAGGTAGGTATTTCAACACTTTCACCCAGAACAGCGTCCATAAAACTTACAAAAGCTTCGTAATGAACATTATCGCCATCTCTTTTCAGCTCAGCGTGTTCAACCTCTTCAATTACAACCATGAGATCACCTGGGACACCATTAAATGGTCCCGCATTCCCTTTGCCACGAACATTTAGCTGCATACCTTCTTCAACTCCTGCAGGAATCTCAATCTCAATGACCTCCTCTTGACGCTTCAAACCGTTCTGATCGGCGTCGGCCGGTCTTTTATCTATAATCTTTCCAGAACCTTGACAAACATTACATGCAGATTGTGTTTGCATTGCTCCAATAAAGGTTTGAGCCATTCTTGTTATCCTTCCTGAACCATTACAAGTAGTACAGGTTTTAAAAGTAACTCCATCTGCATTAACCAGTTTATTGACTTTTATCTTTTTCTTTACACCGTTTGCGATATCTTCGAGCGTCATTTTCATTTTAACCCTAAGGTTAGATCCTTTAACCGTGCGAGATCCACCACCTCTACTACCGCCAAAACTGCCACCAAATGCACCACCAAATATATCTCCAAATTGAGAGAATATGTCATCCATATTCATTCCTCCTCCACCAAAACCTTGGCCCATTCCAGCATGACCGTATTGGTCGTATCGGGCTTTTTTATCACCATTACTCAATACTTCATATGCCTCAGCAGCCTCTTTAAAGCGTTCTTCAGCGTCAGCATCGTCTGGGTTTTTATCAGGATGGTACTTTAAGGCCAATTTCCTGTAAGCCTTTTTAATTTCGGATTCAGAGGCATTTTTGCTTAAACCTAAAACCTCATAATAATCTCTTTTCTGACTCATCTATATTTGTTTTATTGCCCCACAACAACCTTTGCGAATCGCAAAACTTTGTCGTTCAAAAAATATCCTTTTTCAACATCATCAATTACCTTTCCCTTCATCTCCTTGTCCTCTGTAGGCATATTGGCAATTGCCTCATGGATTTCCGGATCAAACTCAGCTCCTTTTGCTTCCATTGCTTTGAGACCCTTTGACTGTAATAGTCCCGTATACTTGTTGTAAATAAGACTAAAACCCTCCTTAATACCTGCTATATCCTCTGATGTTTCATTGTTGGCTATAGCTCTTTCAAAATCATCAATAATCGGAACAAGATCTTTTAAAAGATCAGCATTCGCATTGGTAATCAAATCTAAACGTTCTTTATTCGTACGTTTTCGATAGTTCTCGAATTCAGCATATAGGCGCAAAAATCGATTATTCAGCTCATTGAATTTTTCTTCGGCAGTTGGCTCTTTTTTAGACTCCTCAGCTTCAGCAGTTTCATTCACTTCAGTTTTAGCTTCATTAACTTCTTCTGTTTTCTTCGTTTTTTTATTGTCTTTTTTGTTTTTTACAGCCATAGTATAATCTTTGATTATGCGATGACAAAGATACTGCCACATTTGTTATTACGCCATGCTGTCATGTTTTTTTTTGATTTACACGAAATTGTGTCAGATTTTAAAATACTTTATTACCTTGACGCACCAAAACTCGACAGCTAAATGTTACAAAACGAATTCCAAAAGATTGTTGAATCAAGAAGAAGTAATAGAAGTTTCGATCCAAACGTTGAAATTCCGAATGAAGTTATCGAGCGCGCCCTTAAAAATGCAATACTAGCACCGAATAGCAGTAATATGCAGCTTTGGGAATTTCAATGGATTGAAAGCCGTGAATGTTTAGATGCACTTATCCCACTTTGCTTAAATCAGTCCGCAGCGAAAACAGCTAAACACATGGTTGTTTTTATAACACGCAAAGACAAATGGCGCAGCCGAGCAAAATGGAATTATGAAAAGATCAAAGAAAGTTTGGATGGCAGACCTGGAAAGCTTCAAAATAGGGCTTTGAATTATTATAAAAAGCTAATTCCTCTAGTCTATTTTAATGACCCAATTGGAATCGCCTCATTTCTAAGAAAATTGACAAGTTTTCTATTAGGCATACAAAAACCCTTCTATCGTCTAGGAGGGAAAGCAGAACAACGGATTGTTGTTCATAAGTCGTGCGCGCTTGCTGCACAAAACTTTATGCTCTCTATTGCCGCAGAAGGTTTACATTCATGCCCAATGGAGGGGTTTGACAAAAAAAGAGTCAAGCGCCTCCTTCAATTACCAATAGGGGCAGAAATCAATATGATAATATCCGTAGGTAAAGGAACAGAAAAAGGAGTATGGGGACCAAGATATCGTGTTCCTTTTGACGAGGTTGTTAAAAGGAAATAAGATTATCGTTAAGCATCCTTGCCATTAGAGTTCTCCTTCTTTGAGCCTTTTGACTTTTTCTTAACAGCTAAACCATCTTTGGTGGTGTTTAAATCCATGGTGATTTTCTCACCGTCTTCGAAGTTGGATTTAATGATTTCTTCAGCCAAAGGATCTTCGATATATTTCTGTATAGCTCTTTTGAGTGGACGTGCACCAAACTTCTCATCATAACCTTGGTCTACAATAAATTCTTTCGCTTTCTCAGTGAGTTTTATATCAAATCCTAGAGATAAAATTCGAGCATATAAATTAGCTAGCTCAATATCTATGATTTTATGAATTTCTTTTCTACCCAATGACTTAAACATGATCATGTCATCTATTCTATTTAGAAATTCAGGAGAAAAAGCCTTTCTTAAGGCATTTTGTATAACAGACTTCACATTCTCGTCCTTCGATTCCTGCTGAGCTTGAGTTCCAAAACCAACACCGGTACCGAAGTCTGCCAATTGACGTGCTCCTATGTTTGATGTCATAATTAAAATTGTGTTCTTGAAGTCAATTTTACGACCTAAACCATCTGTCATATGTCCGTCATCTAGCACCTGAAGTAACAAATTGAATACATCAGGATGCGCTTTTTCAATTTCATCAAGTAGGATTATGGCATATGGCTTTCTCCTTACCTTTTCTGTAAGCTGGCCTCCTTCTTCATAACCAACATACCCTGGAGGTGCTCCTACCAATCTTGAAAGAGAAAATTTCTCCATATATTCTGACATGTCAATACGAATAAGCGCCTCTTCAGTATCAAATAACTTCTTAGCAAGTACTTTGGCAAGTTGTGTCTTACCAACACCTGTTGGTCCTAGAAAGAAGAAAGAACCTATTGGTTTATTTGGGTCTTTAAGACCAGCTCTGTTTCTTTGTATCGCTTTAACTACTTTATCAACAGCTTCAGTTTGACCAATCACAAGATTTTTAATCTCATCAGACATAACCACCAATTTACCAGTCTCAGATTGAGACACTTTTGTTACTGGAATTCCACACATCATAGAAACAACCTCAGCAACATTCTCCTCTGTAACAGCAATCTTATTGTTTTTAGATTCCTCTTCCCATTTAAGTTTTGCCGCTTCGAGTTTTTCAAGAAGCTTACGCTCATCATCTCTTAACTCAGCAGCCTTTTCATATTGCTGAGAACGTATCACCTGAGCTTTTTCCTCTTTTAGTTCCTCTACTTTAGTTTCAATTTCTGTTATTTCTTTTGGCACATTGATGTTTGTGATGTGCACACGAGAACCAACCTCATCAAGAGCATCTATAGCCTTATCTGGCAAATGTCTATCCGTGATATATCGTTCTGTAAGCTTCACACAGGCCTCAATTGCCTCTTTAGTATAACTAACAGAGTGATGGTCCTCATAACGCTCCTTAATATTCATAAGGATTTGAATCGTCTCTTCTGTATTCGTTGGTTCGATAATTACTTTTTGAAATCTTCGCTCTAAAGCACCATCTTTTTCAATATGCTGTCTATACTCATCAAGAGTTGTTGCGCCAATTGCTTGAAGCTCACCTCTTGCAAGTGCTGGCTTAAACATATTTGAGGCATCCAATGAACCACTTGCTCCTCCCGCACCAATAATCGTGTGTATTTCATCGATAAATAAAATAACATCAGGATTTTTTTCAATTTCTTGCATTACAGCCTTCATGCGCTCTTCGAATTGCCCTCGATACTTGGTACCTGCTACAAGCGAAGCAAGATCTAATGACATTATCCTTTTATTAAAAAGTACTCTTGATACTTTTCGCTGAACGATTCTTAATGCCAATCCTTCGGCAATGGCACTTTTACCAACACCCGGTTCTCCAATTAAAATTGGATTGTTTTTCTTTCTTCTAGAAAGAATTTGACTCACTCTCTCTATTTCCTTTTCTCTTCCGACAATAGGGTCTAACTTACCTAAATCAGCCATTTTAGTTAAATCACGTCCAAAATTATCAAGTACAGGTGTTTTCGATTTAGAATCAGATGGTTTTTTAGATGCCGGTGAAGAAAACGGCTCCTCCTCTTCACTACTACTCCCTGGAAATTCTGCCTTCGGGCCTTTTGACTCTTCTAGAAAATTTTCATATTCACTTCTTGCATTCTCGTACATGATACCGTATTTGTTTAAAATTTTACATGCTGCACAATCCTCATAGCGCAAAATTGTCAGTAATATATGTGCCGTTCCTATTACCGAAGATTTAAATTGTTTTGCCTCTAGATAAGATTGCTTAATAATATTCTCGGTCTGCTTGAGCAAAGGAAGGTTTGCATTTTCCAGCTTCGCTACAGATTGCCTTTCTAAAAGCATATCAACCTCAGTTTTTATTGCCTCCAAATCAAGCTGAAACTCGTGAATGATACGCAGACCCGTGCCTTCATTAAGTTTTATTAATCCCAAAAGCAAGTGTTCCGCACTGACAAATTCATTACGCAATCTAAACGCCTCTTGACGGCTATGAGATAATAAATCTTTAACTCTAGGTGAAAATTTAGCTTCCATATCTTACAATCAATTCTATACTTACAAATATAATATGAATAATTTGTCAAATACGCCTATTTATCCACAATTTGTACTAATAATTTGTTAGTAAAATACCTAAAAAAGTGAGTTCTCAAGGGTTGTTATTTTGTAAATTTGGTTATTACTAAAAGGTAATACTGAAACTTAACTTAAGAGAGTAAATAGATATGGCAGACGGAGAGAAGATAATTCAAATTAATATTGAGGATGAAATGAAATCCGCGTACATCGATTATTCGATGTCGGTAATCGTTTCGAGAGCCCTTCCAGATGTGCGAGATGGTTTTAAACCCGTGCACAGACGTGTGCTTTATGGCATGCAAGATCTTGGAGTTTATTCAAACAAGTCTCACAAAAAATCAGCTAGGATTGTCGGTGAAGTTCTTGGTAAATATCACCCTCATGGTGACAGTTCTGTTTATGATACCATGGTTCGTATGGCTCAGGATTGGTCGCTTCGCTATCCTCTAGTAGATGGTCAAGGTAACTTTGGATCTGTAGATGGTGACAGTCCAGCTGCAATGAGGTACACAGAGGCTAGATTAAAGAAGATTTCTGAGGAAATGCTCGATGATTTGGACAAAGAAACCGT
>JAKMFD010000131.1 GCA_022425625.1 Crocinitomicaceae bacterium
ACAAGAACTCGCCCAAAAAATGTTTTTTTCAATTTCTCATCTCGAAATCTTCTCAAGACAAGCACCTCTGGTGCATCATAGGAACCATACGCCATAGTTGCAATGTAACAACCAATTGAACTTAAAAAGGAATTTACTATTGCTGTAACAATTAATCCAATCAGCAGAATCCCACCTAAAATCCCGCCAACTACAATACCCAAAGTTCCCAGTGCAGTTCTAGTGGTAGATGTAGCATTCGATTTTTTATGTTGTCTCATAGAAGATGGCGTAACAAAGGAGACGACCTCAATGATGTCAGAAGGCTCGAAATGACTCTTTACACGTTCTTCAATAAGTGTATCCTCAACAAAAACATGAACTTCATTTTTTCTGTATTCGTCACCAGGACTTAACGAAACTGGAATTGGTTCTACAAAACGTTCAACCAAAACAGTATTGAAGGTACCATCACTCATAGATGATGAACGTCCTTTATAGGTTTTACCCTTAAGGTCGTGAATATAAAAATCCCACAATTCAGGAGTTTGAGCAAATTCATCTGCCTTGAATAGAATATCAGAAGAATAATAAGCACTATCATAATTATATTTCGAACAGGTACACAATAATGAAATAAGAACAATGAGCAAAAATATTTTTTTCATATCAGAAAAATAGAAAATCTATTAAAAACGCAATAATAATTTGGAACAAATAAAATGTAAAAAGGATATTTTTTGAGTGATAATAATTATATCAAATAATCCTCCTATTGTGAAAAATTAATTGCTCTATTTATAAAATATCTAGCTTTCAGATTTAAAAAATAGTGGTCACTTCAAAAATCAATTGATTTTCTCGTATTTTCACCAATACAAACTTCTTATTATGAAAAAGAAAATATTCAACATTACGGTCATTATTGGAATTGGGATTGTTATTATGTCGATATCAGAGATTTTTAATAGTCTCAACTTGTCTTCATCTACGCCAATATTTTATACTATAGCGGCCATTTTATGTTATGAGCTAGGACAATACTCAGAAAAAAAATACGGTTCCTCGGAGAAGGTTATTGAATCTGAGGAGGATACCGAGGAATAATACAAATGAGGGCCTTTTCGTTTTTGTTTATTTTATTCTTTTTTCCAATTCTAGGATTTTCACAGGTCCATCAAAACATTATTTCCGGAAATATATTAGGTACGTCATCAGCAATAGGTTTGAGTTACGAGCGGATTGTCCGTGATAATTTAAGTCTAGAATTAGGTATTGGTCTCATTGGTATTGGCGCGGGAGCAACCGTCTATCCATGGAAAATTCAAACTTCCAGTTTGTGTTTTTATACTGGTTTTAAAGTAAGTTCATTCGTTCTTGTTGATTTAGGTGGTGGAACTGTTGCTTATGTTCCTTTTGGAGCTTCATTCTTCAGTCCAGCAAATTGGATGATCGGATTAGATGTAGGTCCAGCAAATGGGAAATTAGTTTCCAGCAGCTTTGGCGGTGCTACCTCCGAAACCACACGCTTTTACATCTATGGAAATTTCAGATTAGGTTTCCGCTTTTAATTGAAATAAAAAATCTTTTTCATTACCGTCATGTTAAGATTTTATTAGTAAAGTTTAATGAACTAAATTTGAGACATGATAACTGATCGATTTAAAACAATTACAGATCCTTTTGAAGCTATTAATTTGGCAGAGATGGATGCTGTAGCTTTAATGAATCGAATCGATACAAAATATGTTATTCATGAGGATGTTTTTTTGGAGATACTCCCAGAACTACAACAACATTATAAGATTTTGGAAGTTGAGGGGTTAAAGTACTCAAAATATGAAAGCCTATACTTCGATAGTCCAAATTTTGAATTCTTCTCTGATCATCATAAAAAGAAGAATGATCGACTAAAAATAAGAATTCGGAAGTATGTTAATAATAACCTTTCATTTCTAGAAGTAAAAAGAAAAAGAAAAGGTAGAACTGAAAAGACAAGATTGAAAACGCAACAATGGGGAACAGACTTTAGCGACGAGGAGTTTTTATTTTTGGAACAATCGTACTCAGATGCCAAAGCCCTTAATTCAACAATATCAAATAGCTTCAGTAGAATAACTTTGGTCCACAAAAAAAAAGCAGAACGACTCACTTTTGACCTGAATATAGAATTTCAAGACAGAGAAAAAACGAAATCTTTAACTAATTTGGTGATTTGTGAGCTTAAACAGGGAAACTCAGACCGCTCAAGTGTATTTTACATGAAAATGAAAAAACGAATGATTCGGCCTTTGAAAGTCAGTAAATATTGCGTCGGAATCATGAAGTTCTTCCCTGCAAAAGACCTCAAACAAAATAGATTTAAAAAGAAAACCTTATCCTTAAATAAAATAATATGTTGATCAACCTATTTTTAGCGAAAAACAAAGCAAACAACGTCATTGGTCTCCAATGGTTTGATGAAGACTTTTACCTTTTACTAATAAGGTTGTGTGTCAATGTGGTATTTATAACCATACTTATTAGGTTCTTATATTATGCAAAGACCAAACGCAAAGACTATTTATTCACGTATTATCTTATTGGGACCATCACGTTCTTTCTTTGCTTCGGTTTGAAAAAACTAGATATCGATACTGGAATGGGACTGGGGCTTTTCGCCATTTTCGGAATTATAAGATATCGCACGGATGCCATTGAAATAAAAGAGATGACTTATCTCTTTTTAATTATTGGATTAAGTGTTGTCAATGCGCTTGCGTCAAACCAGCTAAGTATTGCTGAAATGGCCTTAATCAATGTTTTTATGGTTGTTCTCACATACATTTTAGAGTTCTTGTGGCTCATGAAACATGAGACAAGAAAGACCATTAATTACGAAAGAATAGACCTCATAACCCCAGATAAATCCTCGGAAATGAAAAACGATATTGAGACAAGAACAGGTCTTTCTATCAATCGTTTCGAGATTGGAAAGATTGATTTTTTAAATGACACGGCTCAGGTGAGAATATTTTATTATGCTGAGGAGCAAGAATTTTCGGATTACCACGTTGATTAACTAATCAACATTTAAATGAGGTATCTACTACTTCCTATTTCTGGAATATACTATGTAATTATTTTTATTCGAAATCTACTTTTCGATAGGCAATTCATTCGTTCCAAAAAGATATCCAAAAGTATTGGTATTGGAAACCTATCAATGGGAGGTACAGGGAAAAGCCCGCTGTCAATTTACCTGTCAGAATTCCTTATTCAAAATAACACGACACCTGCGCTTTTAAGTCGTGGATACGGTCGGGAATCAACAGGTTTTATAGAAGTTCAAGAAAATTCATCTAGTCAATCTGTAGGTGATGAACCTCTTATGTTCAAACAAAGGTTTGAGAACCGCGCACATGTTTTTGTTTGTGCAGACCGCGTCTTTGGCAGCGAAAAGATTAGGAGGGATCATCCAGAATGCGCTATTATTTATGATGATGTTTTTCAGCATAGAAAAATTACGCCAACATTATCAATTCTTACAACTCCGTTTGATGACTTATTTATAGAGGATAACATACTTCCTGTTGGTAGACTTCGAGAACCTATTAAAAATGCGAAGCGCACAGATATAATAATGGTGACTAAAAGTCCTGAAGAACTTTCTCAAGCAAAATTATTAGAAATTCAAAATCGCATGGGCCGATTTGGAAAACCAATTTTCTTTAGCAGTATCAGTTATGGGAAAATGGTGCCTTTTGACAAAAAAATAAACACGATTAAAAATGTTTTACTTGTCACAGGAATTGCCAATCCTGAGCACCTGTTAAATCATTTGAAAAATAACTTCCTGGTTCATTCGATTTCATTTCGAGACCATCATGTTTTTACTGCATCCGACATAAATAAAATCCATGAAAAATTTGATACCTTTGACCTAGAAGAATCGATTATTCTTACAACAGAAAAGGACAAGGTTCGGCTTTCAAAATTTAAGACATTAATTTGTGAAGGCAATTACCCTTGGTACTATCAACCCATGAATATTCGAATCCGAGAAGAAAGTGATTTTCAATCTTTAATAAAAAAGCATGTTAGAGGAATTTAAAGCAGCTGCTTCATACATCCAAGGAAGAACGGATGTGAAGCCTTCAATTGGTATTATTCTTGGCACGGGGCTAGGTGGGCTCGTGAATGAAATAGATATTGTGCATGAAATTGCCTACGAGAATATTCCTCATTTTCCAATTTCAACAGTTAAAGGACATTCGGGAAAATTAATTTTCGGTTTACTCGGAGGTAAATCTGTGGTAGCGATGCAAGGCAGATTTCATTACTATGAAGGCTACGATCTAAAAGAGGTTACCTTTCCTGTTCGCGTTATGAAATTTCTAGGTATAGAAAGACTATTTGTTAGTAATGCGTCTGGTGGTGTCAACGAAGCTTTTGAGATTGGTGAAATAATGATTCTTAATGACCATATTGACTTATTCCCAGGGAATCCTTTAATCGGAAAGAACTTCGAGGAATTAGGCCCACGTTTCCCGGATATGAGTGAGCCATATTGTCACAGAATGATTGAAAAAGCACAAGAAATCGCAGACGCGAATAACATTAAAGTTTCAAAGGGTATTTATGCTGGTTTGACTGGGCCAACTCTTGAAACTCCTGCAGAGTATCAGTATGTCCATAATATTGGCGCTGATGCGGTGGGTATGTCAACCGTTCCAGAAGTTATTGTTGCCAGACATATGAGCATACCTTGTTTTGCGATTTCAATAATTACTGACCTAGGTGTTCCAGGAAAAATAAAAAAAGTCACACATCAAGAAGTCATTGAGGTTGCAGCTAAGCAAGAACCGAAAATGACATTAATTATGAAAGAATTGATTTCAAGTATCTGATAATGACACAAGAGCAAAGAGATAAATACGAGGCAGTGATTGGTCTTGAGGTACATGCCCAGCTTTTAACAAAAACGAAAGCGTATTCCTCCGACATTAATGCATATGGCGCATCACCCAATACACACACGAGCCCCATTACTTTAGGTCATCCAGGAACACTTCCTGTTATGAATAAAAGATCCATTGAATACGCTATCAAATTAGGGATTGCATTGAATTGCAACATCGCAGACCATCAATATTTCGCCCGAAAAAACTACTTCTATCCAGATTTGCCCAAAGGTTACCAAATTACACAGGACAAAACACCAATCTGTACAGATGGACTGATGCTTCTCAAATCAAACGAAGGTCATGTAAAAAGAATAGGGATCACAAGAATTCACATGGAAGAGGATGCCGGCAAGAGCATCCATGATGTTGATGTATATGATACACTTGTGGATCTTAATCGTGCTGGAACACCACTACTAGAGATTGTTACAGAACCAGACTTAAGAAGTTCAAAAGAAGCACATCAATACTTATCAGAGATTAGAAAATTAGTCCGTTATTTGGACATATGTGATGGTAATATGGAAGAAGGGTCCTTGAGGTGTGATGCAAACATTTCGGTTAGACTTAAAGGTCAAAAAGAGCTAGGTACAAAGGTTGAAGTAAAAAACATGAATTCGATTCGAAACGTGCAAAAAGCCATTGAATTCGAAATTAAAAGACAGATTGAAGTATTGGAGTCTGGAGGTGAACTTTCACAAGAGACAAGAGGTTTTGATGCCTTAAATGGAAGTACTATTGCCATGCGTTCAAAAGAAGCTGCAAACGACTACAGGTATTTTCCAGAGCCAGATTTGCAGCCTTTATTTGTTGATGAAAAACAAATTGATGTTGTAAGAGCTGAAATGCCACCACTACCCGATTTTCTATATAAGAAGTACACCAATGATTTAAAGCTTTCAGATTATGATGCACAAAACATAACTGAATCCAAAGACATTGCACTTTATTTTGAAGATTTGATTCAATTCACTAAAAATTATAAAGCCGCTGCTAACTGGATCATGGGAGATGTAAAGTCATACTTAAACGATAAAGGGGTTACAATTCATTCATTTCCAATCAAGCCTGAAGCCTTAGCAGGTCTGATTGCCTTGATCGATGAAGGTCAAGTTTCTAGTACTATAGCCTCTCAAAAAATATTTCCTGAAATGCTTACTTCAAATAAAGAAGCCGCTCAAATTGCCGAAAGCCTAAATCTTATTCAAGTTTCTGAAGAAAGTGATTTGATACAATTTATTGAACAAGTCATTTCAGAAAACACCTCTGAAGCTGAAAGATTTAAGAGAGGTGAGCAACAGCTTATTGGTTTCTTTATGGGGCAGCTGATGAAAGTCTCTAAAGGAAAAGCAGATCCCAAAATTGCAAATGCACTTTTAAGACAAAAATTAAATGAAGCTTAAACTCTCATACTTTTTTATTGCATGTATTTTATTGTTGGGACATTCATGCAGCAGCGAATACGACGAGCCTTCATTTGAGGCTCAATCGAATACGGATAAGAACCCCAACACATATATAAGGGGACGAATACTAGACGGTCAAGATACCGAAATAAGTATTGAAGTACCTCTACTGAAATCGAGAGGTAAAAATATTGTTTTAGCGACAACAAAACCAGATACCAAAGGACAATTTAAGTTGAATGTAAATATCCCTGGATTGGGATATTATCTTTTAAAAATTAAAGGCGCTACTCTTGACTCTATCTCTTTGCCGTTGGCCCCAAGTGATTCAATTTTTATTGAAGGACATCGCGATTCCATCTCATCGTCAATTCAGGCAAAAGGAGTTTCGTGGGCAAAAAATCTTGAGGAATATCAGAAAATTCGTGCCTTAGACAATCGAAAAACATTATCAGATTTTGCAGCAAAAACAATGAAACGCAATCCTCAAAGTGCATTTAACATCATTCTTTCAAATCATATTATGGAATCGCCTGAGGACTGGAATGAAGAGCGAATTCAAATTTTTGGAAATGTTGCGGCCGAATTTTATAATAGAGACCCACAATCGGATGTTGCCCTCAATTTCGTTAAGCAATTTGAGATCATGCAGACATATATGCTGAATAATGGTTTTTATGAAGCGCCTGACTTTGAATCGTCAAATATAAATGGTGGAACCGTTAGCCTTTCAGATTTAAGAGGGAAATATGTCCTTATTGATTTTTGGGCATCTTGGTGCGTTCCTTGTAGAAGAGAGAACCCAAATGTGGTTCGAATCTATAAAAAGTATAAGAAAAAAGACTTTACCATTTTATCCGTTTCTTTAGATGAAGATATGAGCAAATGGAAAGCTGCGATACAGAAAGATGGGCTAGAATGGCCGTATCATGTCAGTGATTTAAAAGGATGGAATTCTGCCGTTGTGCCTTTATATAAAATTGAAGGAATCCCTTTTACCGTATTAGTAAATCCTGAAGGACGGATTATAGGCATGAATCTTAGAGGTCAAAATTTGGAGGCACGTCTAAAAGAAATTTTTAAATATTAAAATATGAAGTCGATACTATTCATAATCACCACTTTACTTTGCGGACTGTTTTATGCCCAAGAAGCAACTATAAAATTATCTGGATCTATTTTTGGTTCAGAGGCTTATATGCTCTTTATATCGCTGTTGTATGACGACAATAAGATTAAAGATTTCGATACCATAATGATGGATAAAGAGGGTAAGTTCCAAAAAAACATAATACTCCCAAGAGAAGATTACTATTTATTGCGTCTGGCCGACTTTAACATCCACTTAGTTTGCAGAAATAATGCAGATATTAAAATCTATGGTGACGGAAAAAAACTAAATGAATATTGTAACATCTTAAATTCAGATGAGTCCGTTGCAATGAATTCATTTTCTAAAACCCTCGAGAGTTTCCAATATAAAAATGATTCGGCTGTTAAAGCCATAAAGGAAAATCCAGAAAGACAAAAAGTAATTAACGAATACATGCAGAAGGAATATTTTGCCTTTCAAAATAAGCTCAAATTATTTATTGGAAGCAATCAAAATTCTGCGGCACTCGTAATGGGTTTAAGTGCAATTAATTTTAAGCAAGATTCAAAATCCTATGAGGCGGTTATAAATCAGCTTAAGAAGGCATTTCCTCAGAGTTTAACCGTTCAAAAATATGTTCAGAATTTTGAACTGATGAAAGCTGAAAAAGAACGAAACAAGCCCTTAGGTATAGGCAAGACGGCGCCAGATTTTACAGAATTAATGGTTGATAGAAAAACAAATTTAAAATTATCTGATTTGAGAGGAAAAGTTGTTCTTATTGACTTTTGGGCGTCATGGTGCGGACCGTGTAGAAGAGAGAACCCAAATGTAGTGAAGACCTATAATAAATATAAAGACAAGGGATTTACGATTATGAGTGTTTCCCTCGATAAAGACTTAGAAAAGTGGAAAAAAGCAATTAAAGATGACCAACTGTCGTGGCCAAATCACGTGAGTGATTTGGGAGGGTGGCAAAGTAAAGTCTCAAGATTATATGAAGTAGGCAGCGTTCCTTTCACCGTTCTAATTGACCAAGAAGGAAAGATAATAAAGACCAATTTACGAGGATCTGCCCTAGAAACAGCATTGGAAAAAATATTCAACTAGTTGAAAAAGATCAAACAGCTTACTGGAAAAAAAATATATTTTGCCTCAGACTTTCATATGGGTGCACCCTCATTTGCTTCGAGCCGCAAAAGAGAACTTGCCATCGTTGCATGGCTGGACAGAATTTCAGAAGACGCACAATGTGTTTTTCTCGTTGGGGATATTTTCGACTTTTGGTTTGAATATAAACATGTCGTACCAAAAGGTTTTGTGAGGCTGCAAGGAAAAATTGCGGCACTTGCTGATGCTGGTATTGAAGTTTACTTCTTTCTTGGTAACCATGATATGTGGATGAAAAATTACTTCACCAAAGAGTTGGGCGTTACGATGATCACTGATGAGCTTGAGCTAGATATTGATGGAAAAAAATTCTTTACTGCCCACGGTGATGGTTTAGGTCCTGGAGATCATGGATATAAATTCATAAAAAAAGTGTTCCGAAATAAATTTTGTCAATTCTTGTTCTCCTGTTTACATCCTAGAATAGGACTTTCACTTGCACAATATTTTTCGAATAAAAGTAGAATTCATACAGGCACGAAAGATGACAATTATGAAGGAAAAGAGTCAGAATGGTTATATCAGTTCAGCAAAGAAAAATTAACATCTTCGCAGTTCGATTATTTCATTTTTGGACACCGCCATTTACCAATGGATATCCAAATTTCAAAATCTCGATACATCAATCTTGGTGAGTGGATGAACTATGCAACCTTTGCAACTTACGATGGTGAAAATCTATCGCTCAAGGTATGGAGAGACGGTGAAATCGAAGAATTTAAGGGTATTCAAGAATCCTAAAAATGACAAAGTACACCATCAAAAATTTAAAAGAACTAGAAGTATTTGTTTCTGAGAAAAAAGAATATTTTAATCAGGAGAAATGTTTTGCCTTTAAAGGCGATATGGGTGTTGGAAAAACGACGCTGATACAAATGTTATTAAGTACATTAGGCGTAACTGACCTTCAAGGTTCACCAACCTATGCCATTGTAAATCAATATGCTACAGAGCAGAATCAAAGAGAATATTTTCATTTAGATTGTTACCGGATAAAAAATATACATGAAGCATATGACCTTGGTTTAGAAGAATTATTCAATGAAAAAAAAACTATCTTTATAGAGTGGCCTGAAAAAGTAATTCAGTTTCTTCCAGAGGAAACAGTTTGGATTTCAATCCACAGTGAATCAGACAATACAAGAACCATTGAACTAGATTATGAATACCGATCCTGAATTACTAAAGAAACTCATTCAAAAGGGAAACCTCCTTCCTCAAGAGGAAATGCTTGAAGTAGCCCGTAAAAAAGGTAGCTTGAATATTGGTATTCCCAAAGAAACTTCGTTCCAAGAACGGCGGGTAGCTTTGGTCCCTGAAACGGTTTCACTACTTGTTGCAAATGGACATCACGTGAAAATTGAAACTAAGGCTGGTGTTGGTGCAAATTTTAGCGACCAAGAATATAGTGAAGCAGGTGCAGAAATCTGTCAAGGACCTGCTGAAATATACGAATGCAATATTGTATTTAAGGTGACTCCTCCCTCAGATGACGAGGTAGATTTAATGCCAGGGCACCAAACGCTAATCTCTGCGCTTCAAATATCCATTCAACCTAAAGAAGTTTTAAGTAAGCTCATTCGAAAAAAAATAACAGCTATTGCTTGGGATTACATTAGAGATGAGGATGGGGTATTCTCATTAGTAAGAACCGTTGGTGAGATTGCTGGTAACACGAGTATTCTAATTGCTGGCGAGCTTATATCTTCTTTTTCATCAGGTAAAGGAATGATGCTCGGAGGAATTGCTGGAGTTCAACCTACTGAAGTAGTGATCATTGGTGCAGGAACAGTTGGTGAATTTGCAACAAGAGCGGCACTAGGTTTGGGCGCATCTGTTAAAGTTTTTGACAATCGACTTTCTAAGCTCAGAAGATTACAAAACGATATTGGAAAAAGAGTGTATACCTCTATTATTCAACCCAAGGTACTTGCGAAAGCAATAAAACGAGCAGATATTGTAATAGGCGCCTTACGTTCAAATGTAGGAAAAACCCCATGTGTTGTTACCGAAATGATGATTCAAGATATGAAATCAGGATCGGTAATTGTTGATGTTAGTATCGATCAAGGGGGATGCTTTGAAACTTCACAAATCACAAATCACGATGACCCTACATTTATCAAGCATGGTGTGACCCACTATTGTGTACCTAACATTGCCTCTCGTGTTTCACGAACAGCATCGTTCGCAATTTCCAATATCTTTTCACCGCTTTTGTTGGAAATGGGAGAATGTGGAGGCGTTGTTGAACTCATAAGATCGAATAAAGGATTCAGAAATGGAGTTTACATATACAAAGGTATATTGACCAATGAAGTTCTGGGAAAAGTGTTTGATTTAAATTACAAGGATATCAATCTAATTCTCCCTGGTATTTAATGACAGCTATTGTACCATTAAATCTCCCGAAAACAAACCTAATTCTGAGCCGATCAGGTAATAATATTCATGTAAACTGCTTGGTTCGTAAGAAGAAAATTATTTTAACTCCAGAAGAATGGGTAAGACAGCATTTTATTGCATATTTCATAGACAAACTTGAATACCCAAGGGGATTGCTTACTATTGAAAAGAAAATTCAATACGGCGGAATTGAAAAAAGATGGGATCTTGCGGTTTTTATGCGGGACCAAAGCTGTTTTTTATTACTTGAGTGCAAAGCACCTTCCATACCAATTAACCAGGTTGTTTTTGAACAATCCTTAGCCTATTATAAAGAATTACAAGCTAAATATCTTGTCATGAGCAATGGCAATGATCATGTCATCTTAAAAAAAGAAATTAATGGTTTTAAAAGGCTGACGGATTTCCCTGCTTACAATGCTCCTATTGCATAGAAGAATAGTCTCCAGACTTCATCTTGTGGTATTCGCGTACTAGAAATGCCAGCTGAATCCTCATTGTATCAAGCGCCTCCTCTGTTTCTTGCGTAATTTCTTTTTTACGCAATCTGAATTGGAGTTTCATATGCATTGCATGAATTAAAATTTCAACATCATGATGATTTTTCATTGATGCTTTACCTCTGAATTCTTCAATAGATGAGGTCGAGTTCTTACACAAGGATTTGTATTTATTTTCATCTTTTACCGAAAGCAGCGTATTGTGTAAAAATACAAGTTCCTTCATTGCCTCCATTACACGGTCTAGATGCCCCTTCTTAATAAGGTTAGAACGTTTCATTTCTTGAATGAGATCAGTATACCACTTACGATACTGACCTTCAAATGAACGATCTGGAAGACTTGGTCTCACGACAGACTCCATAATACGATCAATATCAAAATTCAAAGACCTTATTAAATCCTCAATTTGGAATAAATACAAAACATATTCAGCAATGTTTTCCTGCTGTTTCTGCTGCGCAACTAACATACTATAAATCCGCCTCGATGGCCTCTTGTTGGTTATTTAAAAAATCAATAAATGCACTTGTGACATCCATAGAAGGGTTGACATAATTAATTTGCCCACCATCAGCGTACCCCAATAAGAGATCTATACCATTTACTTCACTAAACGTTTTACCAAATGCTTTAACCTTATTGTTTATTGCCGTAAGCTCCCTCATGACTTCTGCCTCCAAACGTGCACCTTCATTTTGCTGATATTGCATAAGCTCCGCCTCCATGCGTTGTGCTTTTTCTTGAATTTTGGCAATCTCATTTTGAGATAACAAACCTTGATTGGCCTCTGCACCTTTCTTAGTAATAAAATTTTCTAGTGCTCTTGTTTTCGTTTGGAGCGCATTTTGATAACTCAAATTCTTTTGGCTCACCATCTCATCAATTTCTTTGTAATAGGTAAATCCTTCTTTTAAGCTATCATTGTAATAAAAAGCAATGACTAAGCCTGCCGTATCTTTTTCTAGCACGTTGACTTGAGTCGGGGAAAGTTCTTTTTTCTCTTCAGAAGATTCATTTGCGCAAGAAAATAAAAAGCACAAACTAAATAAATACAGACTAATTTTCATTTTTAACAGAATTTAAAGCGGATGTAAAATCCGATCTCATGGATATAAAACGTTTGAGACAATTACTTAAAAACGCATTCGAATAAATGATCGCTTCAATAGCATCTGGACCATAATCATCCATTTCAGCAATTTTAAATGTTTGTGCGTAATCTTCTAAAGTGATTTTCAAAATATACTTTTTGTTGTATTGATGAAGCTCAATTAGATAGCGTTCATGAGGAATTGTTTTTAAAAGTCTCATTATTGCTGCAAATGTACTGATAATATGTTTTTTAGAAATATGACATTTGTTTAAACTTATTTTAAATCACCTAGTGTACAATACGATCGAATTAAAAATTCATAAGAACAGTGCTTAATTACAATATAACTCAATGAAAAAATTATGAAAACCTTATCAAGGTCACCTTTAATATCAGTTATGTATGCATAACATTACTCCCCATTTTTATTGGGCTAATTGCCAATAATTATAATTTATGCGTCTACATACGACATCTAACACCCTGAAAAGTAGCATGTAAATGGGTTTTTTGAGGAGGAAATTGTAAATTATTTCAATTATTTATTCTAATTTCGAACTCTAATTACAAATAGAAAATTAGTTCTGATTAAATTTTTATGACAAGTATTTTTGTAGCCAAATTAGATTTTGGTGTTTCGAAAGAGCAGCTAACAGACCTGTTCGCACAACACGGATCAGTAGGAAAGGTTCACCTTCCTACGGATAAGGATACCGGTAAACCAAGAGGCTTTGCCTTTGTGGAAATGTTTAATGACGATGAAGCAGCTAAGGCCATCGACGCTTTGGATGGTTTTGAAATCAACCGTAGACGTATCGCAGTAAAAGTTGCAGAAAACAGAAATGATAGATCTCGTCCGTCAGGAGGTGGAAATAGAGAACAAAGACCCTCAAACACCTCTGCACCTCGACAAAATTACAATTCTGATCAGCCGGCTCCAACTGCACCGGAGGAGACAAAAAACGATAATCGAAAAAAATCATTTAAAGGAAAAACCACCAAAAGCTATGATTCAGATCAAGGCGGTGGCGGTAAAAAGGCGAAAAAGATGACTGCTCACAAAAAAAGCGGTAAGAATTTCAAATACTTTGATGATGATGAACCAATAGAAGGTGGTTTATTTTCTTTTGATTCAGACGAAGATTAAATTAAGCTACCTTTTTCATTAAACAGGCTCCGCTAAGTTTGTTTATTTTTGCAGTGACTTATGGAAGTAAACTACGCGTCACATTTAAACCATCCCGTATTTAAGGTCATCTCAAAAGAGTTAGAAAGCTCCTCTGATTGTGCTTTTGTTATTGGTGGTTTCGTACGTGATCTCGTCTTAGGTAATAAATCTAAAGATATAGATATCGTGGTTCAAGGTGATGGGACAGCTTTCGCTCAGAAAATCGCAAAAATATTGCGCGTCAAAAAAGTATCTATATTTAAAAATTACGGCACTGCGCATTTCAAATACAAGGATATAGACGTAGAATTTGTAGGGGCTCGTAAAGAATCGTATAGCGAAATTTCTAGAAATCCTGACGTTGAACCAGGAACGTTGAAGGATGATCAACTGCGAAGAGATTTTACAATTAATGCGCTTGCATTGGATTTACATCCAGAAAGATTAGGAAATCTTATTGATCCTTTCGATGGCATTGGTGACTTAAAAAAAGGTATTGTAAAAACTCCATTGGATCCAGATACCACTTTTAATGATGATCCTCTCAGGATGCTCAGAGCTATAAGATTTGCAACGCGATTGTCTTTTAAAATTGAAATTACCTGCTTGAAATCAATAAAATCTCAATCTGAGCGAATTAAAATTATTTCTCGCGAAAGGATAACAGATGAGCTGAATAAAATTATTCTTACCAAAGAACCATCGCGAGGTTTTAAACTATTGAAATCAACAGCGTTGCTCGCGCATATTTTTCCAGAATTATTAAATCTATCGGGTATTGAAACAATAAATGGAAAGAGCCATAAAGATAATTTCTTACACACCTTGCAAGTGTTGGACAATATTTCAGCTCATACCGATTCATTATGGCTTCGTTGGGCTGCTATCATGCATGATATAGCGAAACCTGCTACAAAAAGATTTGATAAAAAAGTAGGATGGACGTTTCATGGACATGAAGAGCTTGGGTCAAAAATGGTTCCACGTATTTTTAAATACCATAGGCTTCCATTGGATTCTAAAATGAAGTATGTCCAAAAGCTTGTTCGCCTTCATCTGCGTCCAATAGCATTAGTTAAAGGTAATGTTACGGATACTGCAATACGTCGTCTACTCAATGAAGCAGGCAATGATATCGATGATCTCATGAAGCTTTGTAACGCAGATATTACCTCTAAAAACGAGTTTAAAGTCAAAAAATATCGTGAAAACTTCAAAATAGTTTCGAGAAAACTCGAAGAAGTTGAGGCAAAAGATCAAATACGAAATTTTCAACCTCCTGTTAATGGAGAAGATATTATGAGAACTTTTAATATTGGTCCTTGTTATGAGATAGGCGTCATTAAAAGTAGAATAAAGGAAGCCATACTCGAAGGTGAAATTGAAAACTCAGAAATACAGGCAAAAGAATTGATGCTGAAGTGCGGCAGAGAATTAGGATTGACTGCAATTCAAAACGACCTATAAATAGAATAATAAAAAATGTCATGGCTGGAATAAAATTTCGAGTACTATTGGATTCAAATCAAAAAGAAGAGGTCTTTTGTGACATTCTACTATCTATAGATGATAATTTCGAATCATTCTTCAATACTATTATAAAAGCTTACGATTTTAAAGGTGACCAAATGGCCAGCTTTTATGCCTCAAATGAGGAATGGGATAAAGGTGAGGAAGTCAGCCTTATGGACGTTAGTTTTGGTGAGGAAGGTCAACAAAGAACCATGTCTAATACATCTATACAATCAATGGTTGAAGCCCCAGATCAAAAGTTCATTTTAGTGTATGATTTTATGAAAATGTGGATTTTCCTTGTTGAATGTATTGGCTTACAGGAGGAAACTCCAAGTAAACCGACTGTTATACTGAGTGTAGGTGAAAAACCAAAAGAAGATTCTAAAGAGCTAGATGAAGAGTTTCAGATGCCAGCAGATTCAGGAGAAAAAGAAGATGAAGATGAATTTGGTTTTAATGACTACGAAGACGGTTTCTCTGAGGAAGATTTAAACCCTTACATGTAGTAAATGGCAGAAAATTTTTCATCAAATGATCCATTCGGTAAAGCCATTTTAGATTACGCGTATTCTAAGGAACCTAAAATAATTCGTGTTTCTTCAGATCTTTGTGACGATGATGAGCTCCCTGTCGCGTATCTTTTTAGAAGCTATAATGGTATGCCTGCAGTAGAAAAAGAGGCCTTAGGACTTTGTAAAGGAAAAATTCTGGATGCAGGTGCAGGAGCAGGTGCACACCTAAAATTTTTAAAAGAAAAAGGCTATGATGTCTTTGCCCTTGACGTTTCACCTGGTGCACTTTCTCATCTTCAAAGTCACAACATTCCTTGCGCCCTTTCCCCAATTCAAGATTTTGAAACAAAGGAACGTTACGATACCATTTTGCTTATGATGAATGGAATTGGTATCAGTGAAAAACTCGAGGCCCTCAAACCTTTTTTGGCAAAGTGTAAATCTCTTCTTTCAGAAAATGGTCAAATTCTTCTTGATTCTACGGATATAAAATACCTCTATGAAGATGAAGATGATAGTGTTTGGATTGATCTGAATAGCTCGTATTATGGTGAATTTCAATTTCAAATGCATTACAAGGAGGAAAGCGGACCCTTTTTTAATTGGCTATATGTTGACTTCGAAACACTCAAAACTCATGCTAAAGCAGTCGGTTTAAATTGTGATAAGGTCTTCGAAGACGGTGATCATTACTTAGCAAAACTCCAAGTATGAGGTGGAGTTTTATTGTCTTTCTTGGTTTATTACAGTTTCAGCTATCTGCACAAAAGCAATCTCTTTGTTATGAAATTACGAACCCTCAACTAGGAACTAAAACATCTTATCTTTTTGGAACCATGCACGTCATGGAAGAAAGCAATTTCTTTTTTCCAAAAAAGATTTCAAAACTTTTGAAAAAGTCTGAAGCATTGTGTTTAGAAGTTAAGGATTTAGCTGCTGTAACCATAGATCCAAAATTACTATTTGACACCAATTTTACCTTAAAACAATATTGTAATTCTAACCAGTGGGATAGTCTAATGAATTGGGCCAGTGATATATTATTACTAAATCCCAAGCAATTTGAAAATACTTTTTTAAATGCCAAACCTTTTCTATTTCTTCAATTTATACTCGCTACGGATCTACCTAAAAAAACCAAGTCACATGAAATAGAATTGGAAAATATAGCAAAAGGTAAAAACCTAAAAGTTCTTGAGTTGGAGGGTGTTGAGGCACAGCTTTCGATATTCGATGCAATTCCAATTGAGGGACAAGTAGAATTAATTTTTAATGCGCTAAACGATCTAGAACAAGGCAAGAAAAATTTCATTGAAATGCAAAAAACTTATGCGAACCAGAATTTAGAAGAAATGTGTGGCTTTGCCATAAAAGGCTTTCTTGAAGAATATAGCGTTTTGTTTTTAGACCAACGCAATAAGAAATGGATTGAAAAAATGGAACCCATAATGCTCGAGAATGCAACTTTCTTTGCTGTGGGTGCAGGACATCTTTGCGGCAAAAATGGACTATTACAGCTTTTAGAGCAGAAAGGTTATCAAATAAAAGTTATTTATTTATGAGAAAATTAATTATTCTATTGACAATTTTTTTTGCTTCCTGCTCTACCTACTCGGAAAATGATTTAGGTAGATTTGATAAAAAAATAAAAACTTGGATTAAAAAGCAGCAGACGGCTTTTAAGCGAACAGAGTCCGGTTTATATTATCATTTCGACAATGAAGGCTCGGGAGATAAAATCAAATACACGGATAGTGTATCCGTCATTTTTAAGGGATCACTGCTCGATGGGACTGTATTTGAAAAGGAAGAAAAGCCATTAACTTTTGCTGTAAAGGAGGTGATTGTTGGTTGGAAAGAAATCTTATTGATGAGTAAAGTGAATTCTAGGGTACAGATTATCGTTCCTCCACAGCTAGGCTATGGTGATCATGAGCTTGATAAAATACCTCAAAATGCCATCCTATTCTATCAAATTGAAATTGTTGATATAAAATAAAGAAGAATTGACGCGTTTATCACTTCCAATTCTTATTTTTGGCTTCAAATTAAAGACTACATGAGCGTTCTAGTAAATAAAGATTCTAAAATCATTGTTCAAGGTTTCACAGGAAGCGAAGGCACATTCCATGCTGGACAAATGATAGATTACGGTACTAATGTTGTTGGCGGCGTAACTCCTGGTAAAGGAGGCCAAACGCATCTTGAAAAACCTGTATTTAATTCTGTCGCAGAAGCTGTTGAAAAGACAGGAGCTGATGTATCTATAATTTTTGTACCACCGGCATTTGCTGCAGATGCGATAATGGAAGCTGCTGAAGGAGGAATTAAAGTGATTGTTTGCATTACAGAAGGTATCCCTGTAAATGATATGGTTAAAGCAAAAGCTTATATTGATAAATTTGACAGCCGACTTGTTGGGCCAAACTGCCCAGGAGTAATTACAGCAGATGAAGCAAAGGTTGGTATTATGCCAGGATTTGTATTTAACAAGGGTAAGGTAGGCATCGTTTCAAAGTCAGGAACACTTACATACGAAGCTGCAGACCAGGTGGTTAAAACTGGACTAGGTATCACAACTGCTATTGGAATTGGTGGTGATCCAATTATCGGAACAACTACAAAAGATGCTGTCGAACTTTTGATGAACGATCCTGAAACTGAAGGGATTGTTATGATCGGAGAAATTGGAGGTAACCTTGAAGCTAATGCTGCTAAATGGGTTAAAGAAAATGGAACCAAACCAGTAGTAGGGTTTATCGCGGGAGAAACCGCTCCTAAAGGCAGAACAATGGGTCATGCTGGTGCTATTGTTGGTGGCTCAGATGACACGGCTGAAGCAAAGAAGAGAATTATGAGAGAATGCGGAATACATGTTGTTGATTCACCTGCGCAAATTGGAGCCAAAATGTATGAAGTGTTGGGGAAGTAATCTTTAATTCCAAAAATCCCAAGTAAGTCCAACGCGCAAGCTAGATTCTGGCAGATAAATACCTTCTATATATTGCCAAGTGGGACTATTCCAGAAATATCCCATATTACTAAATTTAATATAAAACCTAAAGGTTTCAATTTCCATTCCAAGCATCGCCCCCATTGTGAATAATGGGTTTTTTACGATCTCATCTGATACATTAAGCAAATCATACACACCTATATTTTCTATTATTGGAATCACATTTGTTTTAGAATTCAACCTGTAGGATAAACCAAATGTTACTTTTAATTTTTTAGCTTTAAACAAACCTAAACTTGTCATAATAGATCCTTGAAGCTGATGGACAGGCACAATGTTTTTTTTGAGATTTGACAGCGTCATAACATATTTCTGTTGCCATTTCAACTTCTGAAATTTAAAGTTTGAATTCAAATAGAGCTGTTGAATAATACTCGAACTTAATGCGGTTTGATTAGACCAATTAGAAATCGATTTATCATAAAAATATATTCCACTGTTTGATTCTAACCGATAGCATGCGCTCAAGTCGTAAGTTTGGGTTGTATAGTTGACCTCAGCAGAGCTCGAGGTGTATCCTTGAAGGCTCAAATTTGAGTTTGAATAATTGGTATTATTAGCGCTATAAAATCTTTGAAAAATTGCTGGTAACTTTTGACCCATAAAACTTTTTAAGGAAAATGACCAATTTTCATGCTGATAGTACAGGTGATTTTTTGAAGACCATGTCTGCGCGGCACCAACGGTATTTAAGGAAGCCTCATGAAGAAAGCTTAGCTTGTTTCTCTGAAATTTAAAATCATGAAAAGCATTTAATTCAATAGTGTCTCTGTAAAGATTCATGTTTCTATAATTCCAATAAGTCGATGACAAACCAATTGAATACGCTAAATGATCATTATAGAAATATATTGCACTATGGTTATCTAATCTTCCTATCTGATACTGATCATTTGTAGAAACAGAATCAAAATAAATAGATGGGTAAAGACCAGCAAGAGTATCACGTTCATTAAACACGCGATTTTCACCATTTACACTAATTTTATGACTGATCCCAATATTATATTTACCATTGTCAACTAAGGTCAAATAACCCAAAGCTTCAATATCAAAATATTTCAATTCAGAATTACATGATGATTTATAGACAGGTACGGTAAGGGGCGCAAATACCTCAAGTAATGAAGCATCAATCACTCCACCACTCCATGATCTCGAGAGCTTTGATGTGCGGCCTGTAAAGGAAAAACCATATCTATCACTTCTCTTTGAAACCGAAGTTTCGAAATCCGTTTTTCCCAATTCCATATTCCTAAAATATCCTATGGATTTTACATTACTGATTCGTGCGTTTAAAACCGAACCTCCCTTATATACCTGCTGATACTCAAAACCTAATCGCTGTGCCCCCTGCATACCAAACGTATAACTAAAACCAATATGGGCTAATGGGCTTACAATATGTGAGATATCTTTTTTACGAAATTGATGAATCTTTGAGCCGTATGTACCAAAAACTGCTGTGGAAAGAAAAGGCGATGATTGACCAGGAATCATAAAGGAAACGTCAAAAAATTGAGAGCTCTGCTCCAATTCGAACATATCTCCATCTATTCGATAATCACTACGAAGGGAATCATAGGGTGCCCAAAAATCATTAATTTGAGCTATAACCTTTAGCGGTAATGCTGC
>JAKMFD010000148.1 GCA_022425625.1 Crocinitomicaceae bacterium
ATGCAGCCGTAGTGAAGATCAAAGACTCAAAAACAATATCCATAGTCGCAGAAAAAGAAAATGCAACTTTTGCCGTATCAAAAATAAATTTAGAACCGCTTCAAGCTCTTTCAAAAGAACCATTAAATACCCCTGAAATCAAAAATGATTCCCATGTAAAGCCCAACGATGAGAATAAATCGATTCCAGACTCCATAAATACAACTGAAACTATTGCGTCAAATAATGTAGGTAACTCCGATATACAAGATGAGCAGACAGAAGACCTCGATTCCTTAAAAGATTACACCGTCCAAAAAGTAGTAATTCAAAGCATACCGAAAACAGCGCAAAGTGTTGCTGAGCTTGAGGCTTCAGTACCAGCCTATGATTCAAAAGCAATAGAGGTCGATACTATGATTATTGACCCTGTTGAAAGCGGTAGTACCTTTGAGCTTAAGGACCTCTTATTTCAAACAGATTCATACACCTTGCTTAGTGCGTCTGAAAAAACACTTGACTTGTTTTCAAAATACCTCATCAAAAACAAGACCTACAAAATCCATATTGAAGGACATACCGATGATATTGGAGATGCTCGCGCCAATCTTATACTATCTCAAAAAAGAGCACAAGAAGTAAAGCGTTATCTTATTGGCAAAAATATTGCTGCTGAAAGACTAAGTGCCAAAGGATTTGGAGAAACACAACCGAAGGTGCCTAACTCTTCAATTGAAAATCGTAAAATCAACAGAAGAACCGAATGCCGGATTTCAATGGATTAAATTATTAGACAAAAAAAAGAGGGCACAAAGCCCTCAAATACTTTATTAGATTTCTACTAATCCTTTGTGAATCTTCTTTTTTCACGAATTCTAGCAGATTTTCCAGTTCTTTCTCTAAAATAAAAGATTCTAGCTCTTCTAACCGAACCTTCTTTCATTACTTTAATGCTGTCGATGAATGGAGACGAAATTGGAAAGATTCTCTCCACACCAACATTACCAGACATTTTACGAACCGTAAAAGTTTCTGTAACACCAGTGCCTCTTCGCTGAATCACAACACCTTGAAACTGCTGAATTCTTTCTTTGTTACCTTCTCTAATTTTGTAAGAAACGGTAATTGTGTCACCCGCTGAGAAATTTGGCATTTCACTAACAGTGGTGATTTCTTTTTGTATTTCGTTAATAATATTCATCGCTTTTGAATTGTATTCCCATTATTTCGGGGTGCAATATTACAAAAAAAATCTCGTTTCAAAGAATAGAAAAGCTTAAAAAGTTGATTATTTTTTATTCACAAAGATAAGTTCAAAATAATTGCCATTTAGATATAAACAAAAATATATCTCATTTAGTTGAAAAGTATCTCAGTCGATGAGGAAATCAAAGCACAACTTCTTTTAAATTTACATTTAACAAACAAGACAAAAATGGCTAAAATTATCGCAGTTGCAAATCAAAAAGGAGGCGTTGGTAAAACGACCACAACGATAAACCTTGGTGGCTGCCTTGGTGTGTTGGAATATAAAACACTAATCGTGGATGCCGATCCTCAAGCAAATGCCACTTCCGGAACTGGATTCAATCCTTCAGCCGTAAAAAACATATATGATTGTCTCGTTCAAGGTTACCATCCGAATGAGGTTATCGTGAAAACGGAAAGTCCAAATCTTGATATTCTTCCAGCCCATATCGATCTTGTTGGAGCAGAACTTGAAATGATTAACTTACCTAATCGAGAATATCTTTTAAAAGAGGCATTGGATAAAGTGAAAGATGATTACGACTTCATTTTAATTGACTGCTCCCCTTCACTCGGCCTAATTACGGTAAACTCGCTTGCTGCGGCAGACTCTGTGCTGATCCCTGTTCAATGTGAGTATTTTGCGCTAGAAGGTCTTAGCAAGCTCTTAAACACTATTAAAATCGTTCAGGGCCGTCTTAATGAGACACTAGAAATAGAAGGAATGCTATTGACAATGTACGATACGCGACTTCGACTTGCAAATCAGGTGGTAGATGAACTAAAAACACATTTCCAGGAGTTGGTGTTTGATACCGTTATCCACAGAAATACAACACTTAGTGAGGCTTCAAGTCATGGTGCTACGATCATCATGCATGATGCGGCCTGTAAAGGCTCGATTAATTATTTAAATTTTGCAAGAGAAATTCTTCAAAAAAATGATCTTACAAAAATTGAAAACGGAGATAAATTTATCGAAATAGACAATGAACTCTAATTCTGACAAAAAACCCGCACTGGGAAGAGGACTTAGTGCCATTCTTCAAAACGCAGAAACCGACGTCACATCGGCAAGAACAGCTCCGGCAGGTTCTGTATCGGAAATTTTAATCAGTTCCATTGAAACCAATCCTTTTAATCCAAGAACACATTTTGAGAAAGAGGCGCTATTTGATTTGCGTGAATCGATATTAGCACACGGTATCATTCAACCCCTTACTGTTCGAAAAATGGGACATGATAAATACCAACTTATTTCTGGTGAAAGAAGATTCAGAGCCTCCCAGCTTGCGGGTCTCAAAAAAGTACCGGCATACATTCGTATAGCGAATGATCAAAATATGCTAGAATATGCCTTAGTTGAAAACATTCAGCGAGAGGACCTGAACGCCATTGAAATTGCACTCTCGTATGAAAGATTGCTTTCTGAGTGTGAGCTTACTCAGGAGGCGTTAAGTGAAAAAATTTCTAAATCCCGATCAAATATTGCGAATTATATTCGACTTTTAAAGTTGCCTTCAGAAATTCAAGCTGGACTTCGCGACAGACAAATATCAATGGGACATGCTAGAGCGTTATTAGCCATTAACTCCGGAGAAGAGCAGGTCCTTCAGTTTAGGGCAATTATCGCGGATAAATTATCCGTTCGAGCCGTTGAAGAAAAAGTGAAAACTGAAAAAATAAAAAGTACGAAAAGTACCAATAGTACTAAAGTACATCCCTCAATCGAGACGAAAAAGACTTTAAGCGACTATTACAACACTCCAGTCAAAATATATCAAAGCGAAAATGGCTCAGGTAAAATTCATGTGAATTTTTCGAGTGAGGAAGAGTTTCAGCGACTTGTCAAATTGCTGTTAAACAAATGAAGTCTTTAACGCTTATCGTTTTTACATTCCTGATCTTTTTTTCGGGAAGCGCTCAAGATACCATTCAGGACACAAGTGCCTCCCATCCTTTCAATAGAGCGATTTTATGTTCTGCAATACTTCCAGGAGCGGGTCAAGTCTACAATAGCATTCTGAAAAAGAAAGGTTTTCGACATGCGATTTGGAAAGTTCCACTCATATATAGCGGACTGGGAGCAACAATATATATGCTCGTTCAAAATCAAAACACGCAGAAATCGCTGCGTTCAGAATACACTTCACGCCTCAACGGAATTGTCAACGATCCAACCTGGGCAGCTTATGATGACTCTGGTGTGCTCTATTTATATCAACAATATCTCGATCAAAGAGATTTATCTATTTTGGCCATTGGTGCAGTTTATCTTTTTCAAATTCTGGATGCTGGTGTTGAATCACATTTTATAAGCTTTGATGTTAGTGAGGATTTATCCCTCCACGTTCAGCCAACTATTCTTGGAAGAAATACCCCCGGAATTAACATAAGTTTGAATTTCAAGTAAGCAAATAATTATACCTTAGCACTCGTGAAAATAGCACTAATTGGATATGGAAAAATGGGTAAGGAGATTGAAAAAGTCGCCCTTGAAAGAAACCACACCATCGTGCACATTTTTTCAGAGGAAAAACCCTTCTTGGAAGCCACAGAAATAGACGCGGATGTAGCTATTGAATTTACAGCTCCACATCTTGCTGTCCCTCATATAGAACATTGTTTAGAATTGAATCTACCTGTTGTTGTTGGCACCACGGGTTGGGACACCTCTTTACCCCGCATTAAAAGAGCAACCAAAAACCACAATGGTAGTGTTCTTTACGCCTCCAACTTTAGTCTTGGCGTTCATTTGTTCTTTGAAATGACTAAAAAGTTTAGCAGGCTCATGGATCCACATGACTATAAACCTTCGATTACGGAAATACATCATACAGAAAAACTAGACGAACCAAGCGGAACAGCTATTACCACTGCAGAGCTCATTATGGACGAACTTAAATCATTTAATAAGACTGGGAAAGACGGTACTTATATTGATGGTTCAGGTGTTCTTCCGGTTTATTCGAAGCGTTTAGAAAATGTACCTGGGACACATGAGGTACGATTTTCGTCAACTATCGACGAGCTTACCTTAACACACAAAGCGCATAACAGAAAGGGATTTGCACTCGGCGCTGTCATTGCAGCGGAATGGATCCAGAGCAAAAAAGGCCTATTCACCATGACTGATGTACTTAATTTAAAATAACATGAGCATACTCTATTTTTATATTTTTTTACTTGTTCATCCATACCTTGCGATGTGGTGGAAATCTTTTCCAACAGCAGGACGTGCTTCATGGGAAGCCCTGATTCCTGGATACAACTATTTCGTCGTTTTTAAGATCACCTGCAAAAAACCGTTTTGGGCCCTACTCCTCGCCTTTCCTGGGATTCACTTGGTGATGTGGGCAACTGCCAATCTATCCTATGTTAGAAGGTTTGGCTATTACTCCTTCACAGATACACTTCAAGGTATCTTTTTTCCTTATTACTTAATGCAGCAATGCACAAGGTCAGATAGCTTTTTCGGTGCAGAAACAAACTGGTCAAACTCTGCAGAACGAGAAACAAGAAAATGGGGTGATCACATCGCTTTATTTTTAGCCTTACCTGTTATTGGGCATATCGTTGCTGTATCGATAGACATGGTAACTAGAGACAAGCCCGGTACAAAATCTAGGGTAAAAGAATGGGGTGATTCTATTCTATTTGCATTGGTTGCTGCAAGTATCATTCGAACCTATGTGTTTGAACCCTTTCAAATCCCAACAGGGTCCATGGAAAAAACACTACTCGTTGGAGATTTCCTTTTTGTAAATAAGCTCGCCTATGGACCAAAAGTACCGGTCACTCCCCTGTCGTATCCTCTTGTGCACAATACTGTACCATGGGTAAACATGAAATCTTATACGGATTTTGAAAAAGGTTCTTACACTAGACTCCCGAGTCTTGGAAAGGTTGAACGTTATGATGTTGTAGTATTTAATTACCCATCAGGAGACACCGCTGTATATGACCCAAGGATGCCTGATGGTCTTATGGGACATGATTATCATGGTATTTTAAATAGTGAAGCCTTCTATCAGTATCAAAAAGCAAATGCTGCCAAGCTTCAGAAGGCAAAATCAACATTATCTGACAGTCTTTTCGATTTGAAATACGAAGAGTTCTGCCAAGCCTACATTAAAAATGCACAACCCTGGAAAAAAATTGCTAGAGAACGATTGTCAAATGGAAACTTCCCCGAATACATGGGACCAAATGAAAGTCTACCAGAAAAACATGGCGGACTGATCTACAGACCTGTAGATAAAAGAGAAAATTATATCAAAAGATGCGTAGGTATTCCTGGTGATCGGCTAGAAATCAAAAATGCAGTGCTTTATGTAAATGGTAAACCTGCTGAAATTGCAGAAAACCAGTGTTTGGAATACGAAATAGACAAAAGCCTTGTTGAGTTCCCTGGAGCTACTGAAATGTTTGAAGAATATGGCTTGGAAAACGCACCTAACCAAACGAGAATGGACTTTAAGGATGCGGATATTAGAAATCCGAATAAGTATATTCTAACATTGACTGCATCTGAGAAGAAACGGATCGAGAAAGATTTTAAGGTCACCCTTAACCTTGTAGTCAAAGAGCAATACGCTGATGATAGTACATATGTGCCCCGAGGCGAGGACTTGATTGATAACATGAACTACTTCCCAAAGGACTTCTATATTAACAATACCGCTACAAATTTCCATGAATTTACTATTCCTGCGAAAGGCACAACTGTGGCAATTGATCAAAATAATATTGCTTGGTATCGCAGAATCATTACCGCATATGAAGGCCACAAATTAGAAGAAAAGCAAGACGGCATTTATATCGATGGAAAGAAAACCGATACCTACACCTTTGCCATGAATTACTACTGGCTTATGGGTGACAACCGTTACAATTCAGCCGATTCGAGAGTTTGGGGATTTGTTCCTGAGGATCATGTAGTAGGACGCGCATCATTGGTTTGGTTTTCAAAGAGCGCCTACATGGGTGTCCGCTGGAACCGATTGTTTAAATGGATCGAATGACCGCTGTTTTTCCAAGCGCATATTTCCCTTGTATTTCATACTTGAAAGCATATCTCGCTCATGAAAAACGAAGCATTGAGTTATTTGAACACTACCCTAAACAAACGCTAAGAAATAGGTGCGATATCGCTACAAGCAATGGTAAATTGAGGCTTAGCATCCCTATTAAGAAGCCATTTGGTTCCAAATCATTAATGAAAGACATTCTTATCGATCAAGATGCCCAATGGCAAAAGGAACATTGGCGAAGTATCAGAACGGCTTATGCAGGCGCACCTTATTTTGAGGAATATGCCCATGACATTGAGGCTTTAATCAAT
>JAKMFD010000153.1 GCA_022425625.1 Crocinitomicaceae bacterium
ATTGTATTTTCTACAGGTTCATTCTTGGATTCAAACCGAGTTTTTTTTCAAATTACAGATGCATTCACAAATCAATTAGTTGAGGGCGTAACCGTTGGCTTGTTTGATTCTTTGGATCAAGACAAGCCTATTTATTTTTCAAAAACAGACGCCAGTGGTTTCGCAAAGTTGAGAGCTATTGCGGATGGCTCATATTTCTATGCGGCCTACTTAGACAAGAATAAAAACCGCAATCGAGATGCTGATGAAGCTCAATTTGCAAGTCCATTCAACTTACTAATTGATACAAACTATAAGGATACATTGAAGCTCTCTGTTTCTGTTCCAAGGTTAAAGAAAAATTCATTGATGGCTGAATTCGTAAGCCCTTTCATTTTAGCATTACGAAAGCCTGATACTATATCATTTAAAAAACTTCAAATTGAATCATTGGATATGGATTCATTAGTAACAGAAGTAATTTCAGAGGATAGTATTCATTATTTCTTACCAACTTATTATGAGTCATTACAAATATCCATAGATACCATCTTTAAAAAGGTGCGTAATGAATTACCTCAAGAGGATATGTTACTTTTGACCAAAAAAAAGAAATTTATTTTATTTCCTGATAGCTGTTGTGTAACATTAAATTTTGACCGTTTGATTGATACAATTTATAGCAAGGGAATTCAGCTTTATCTTCCAAATGATAGTATCTATCGTAAAATAGAGGGTCCTATTTTTAAAGATAAAAATAGCCTAACACTTGATCTAGGAACATCTGAATTTGAGCGGGCCATATTGCAAATTGATTCGGGTGCAGTTCGTGGGATAATGGATGCGCAACATGGTTCTTTAGATGCAGTTATTCAGCGAATGAGTCTAGAAAGCTTGGGCAATCTAACCGTTAATGTTCGTACAAGGGCTAATAATTGGTATTTAGCTTTATATAAGTCGAAAGATTTAATAGCGAAAAAAACAAGTTTTAATGGAGATACAAGTCTAAGTTTCCCTCAATTACTTCCAGGGGATTATGATTTATTTCTTGTTGAGGACAGAAATAACAATGAGCTTTGGGATCCTTTTGATGGAGTATCATATGTTGCTCCCGAAAAAAGAATAGGGTTGGGGAGAAAGGTGCGTATAAAAGCAAATTTCGACCATGAAATTGAGTTTTTTACGCCTTAATAATTTCAAAATCTTCAAGTGCATTACCGGCTAAAAATTCTTTGTAATGCATTCTTCGTTTCCCTTCCATTTGAAGCTCACTAACTTCTAAAAATCCGTCCTTGCAAGGAAACAATATACCATGCTCTCCGAGCTTTAGGTTTACTTCATTTTGTTGTGTTTCCTCTGAAACTAATGATGATGAAAAGAACTTGAATTGCACTTTTGTTTTTTTCACTTTGTTATATAGAACACACCATGCTCCTGGATAAGGCGAAAGTCCTCTGATTTTATCATGTATCGACGATGTATCGTAAGACCAATTTATCTGACAATCATTTTTGAAAATTTTTGGTGCATGTTTGATTTCGAGACCTGCTAAATCTACTTGCTCTTCTCTAGATAAAACTCCTTTTTCGAGGCCTTCTAGAGTTTCAACAATTAGCTTAGCTCCTTTTTTCATTAGCACATCGTGAAGCATTCCTGCATTCATATTTTTAGTGATATCAACAGAGCTTTGTTTGAGAATGTCGCCAGTATCAATTTTATCATTGATAAAGAAAGTTGTAATGCCTGTTGTTTTTTCACCATTGATAATGGCCCAATTAATGGGTGCCGCACCTCTGTAGTTGGGCAGCAGTGATGCATGAAGGTTTATCGTTCCTTTGGACGGAATAGACCATACCAATTCAGGGAGCATACGAAAGGCTACCACGACATATAAATCCGCATCAAAGGTTTTTAAGCTACTTACAAAAGTATCAGCTTTTAATTTTTCAGGCTGAAGAATAGGAATATCATTTTTCTCGGCATAAAGCTTTACAGAACTTTTCCTTAGCTTTTGCCCTCGACCCGCGGGTCTATCTGGTGCAGTTACAACAGCAAGGACCTCATGAGTGCTTTCTAATATTTCTTGTAAAACACCTTTTGCAAAATCAGGTGTACCCATGAAAATAATTTTTAATCCTGCTTTCATTTAAATTGATTTCAATTTCCAATTTGAGTTTTTTAAATACAAAAAGCTCATAATTCCAATAACGCCGAAATATATATATTCAACAGTCCAAATCCAATAAATGTCCAAAGAGAAAACATTTATAAAAAAATAGCACGCCGTTATATAGATTATAACTGTGGAAAGTTCAATGCATAATGAATAGAACGTATTTCCACTTCCTTGAATTGTTTGATAATACACTGAGATAATGCCGTAAAGTATCACTGATAATGATATGAGTCGCAGTATTGAAGCACTTTTTGCGATATAAGCCTCTTCTGGATTGATCCATGAAACAAGTGTCTCTGGATATAAAACCGCACCATGAAAGCTAATTAAAAGAAATAGCGTAGTAAGAATTTGTATTCTTTTCTGAAGCACAGGAATTAATTCAGCTTTACCATTTCCCAAATATTGTGAGACATATGTTTTTGTTGTTCCAGCAAATCCCCAGATAGGAACGAACGCAAGGAAATAAATGGAACGTATATTTTGTGAAACGGTCAGCTCAAATACACCTCGTTGCTCAAGCATCATGAAAAACAATGTCCATGTACCTAGAGCAATTGCTCCTTGAAGCATAAGCGGACTTGAGACTTTTAGTATATTTTTAATAGCATTAGAATTGAAAAAAGTGAAGCCAAATAACCTATTTTCTTTATCGTAATTAAACAAAACGAGCATTGAAAACATTCCTATTAAATCAGATAGCGTACTTGCTAAAGCTGCACCTTGAACACCAAGTTCAGCGCATCCAAGGTTACCAAAAATTAAAGCGTAGTCTAAAACAATGTTTGATAGCGCTGTCAAAACTGCTGAAAATAGTACGGGCCAGGTCTTTCCCTTTGCAAGAAAATAGGCCTGGATAATTAAAAATAAGCAGCTTGGAAAAAAAGCAAAAGCTCTGATACTCAAGAATTCGCCTTGTAGCTCGGCAATAATAGTGTCTCTAGATATTGATAACAATAGTGATGGTGCCCCAATAAATAACCCTAGGAAAAGGAGTATCGCAAAAAGGAACTGAATAATTATTGCACTCGTAAATACTTTAGGGAGCTCTGTCGGTTTATTTTCCCCAATGCGACGCGCTAAAATAATTTGCGTACCATCACCTAAACCAACCATAATCATAAAACAGGTAATAAATAGTAGGCCAGCATTCCCAACTGCATCAAATGCTAAGGTGTCATACCTGCTTAAAAAAGCAGAATCGGTAAGCAAAACAATGGATTGAATGAATCCAGATACCATTAATGGCATTGAAACCTTTAATAGGCTTGAGTATTTGTGATTTAGCGACATAAAGCAGTCAAAAGTACCACAAATGCTTCTTTGAGCGATAGGAATGACTTGAAATTCTTTCTTCGAAATAAGTCGAATTTGAAAAAAAAGGCAGTGTTACATATATCTTCTTTACTTTTGTCCAAAAGAACATTATGGCAAGTAAGAGAATTTTTAAAAAAAATCTAAATGATATGGTTTTTGATATCGTAGAAGAGTGTTTTTATCTTCAAATGGTTGACGATTCTAAAACTAAAAAAACAGAAGCTTTAATTGATGAGACCGCTGCTTTTCAAGACGAGGTATTAGGGAAAATCTCAAAATTTAAGACCAAAAAAGAATTCATTGAGCTCACGGCGTATGTTGGTGAAAAAGGGAAGTATTTTGTGGAGCAGTTGAATGCTTTGAATAAATAATTCATGTTTGTCGCTCAGCATAAAAAATCAATTGCTGGAGCCTTGGGTTTAATTTTATTTCTTCTACTGCTATATTCTGGTGGTGGAGACTCTAAAATATTTAATGCACTGGCCATGGCCGCTTTGATGGTGGTTTTTTGGATTTTTGAAGTTGTCCCCATTTATGCAACGGCTCTTGTGCCACTTTTTTTGGCAACACCATTGGGTCTTTTGGATGCGTCTGATTTAGCACAATCCTATGGCAATCATAATGTTTATTTGTTTCTAGGAGGGTTCATTCTTGCTTTGGCACTGGAAAAATGGAAGGTTCATCATCAAATTGCTTCTAGAATTATCTCATTATTTGGTTCCACAAAGTCGAGAGTTTTATTAGGGTTTGGTTTAAGTGCATACTTATTAAGCATGTGGATTTCTAATACGGCAACCACATTAATGATGCTGCCAATGGCATTATCTATAATTCAGTTGCAGGATAAGCAAGATGATTCCGTTCGATTCCCTTTACTTCTGATGTTAACTGTTGCCTATGCATCTAGTATTGGAGGCATGGCGACATTAGTTGGCTCTCCTCCGAATACTCAAATGGCAGGGGCTTTATCCGCGAGCTATGATATACAAATATCTTTCGCTGATTGGATGAAGATCGGAGGTCCTGTTAGTTTGATAATATTTGTACTATTATCATTGATCTTTCAGATTATTTTAGGTGAAGAACGGAATACAAAAATTAAAAACGACATGCTTAAATCAAATTGGACAAAGCCTCAAAAGAGAGTTATGACCCTTTTTGTTTTTGTGATTTTCTCTTGGATTTTTAGATCTAGTATTTGTGATGTCTTAAATATTTCTATTAAAGATTCTACTATCGCAATTTTCGGTGCTTTTTTACTATTCTTGATCCCTTCAAAAGAAGATGGTCCATTGCTTCAGTGGCAGGATACAATTCGCATTCCATGGGGTATTCTTGTTCTTTTCGGCGGTGGTATTGCATTGGCTTTGTCTCTTGAGAAAAGTAACCTCCTTCAGTTTTTGGCTGAGCATGGTAGTTTCCTCAATGATTGGAGCTTTGTGTTTATTCTTGGCGCGATTATAACAGTATCCTTATTTGCAACTGAGCTAATGTCAAACTTGGCATTGGTATCTATTTTAGTACCTTTAATTGCAGTCATAGCCATTCAGATGGGTTATCCAATTCTTCAGCTCACCATTCCAATTACCCTCGCTGCCAGTTGTGCCTTTATGATGCCTGTTAGCACACCTCCAAACGCGATTGTTTTTTCTTCTGGTAAGGTTTCAATTGCTCAAATGGCATCCATAGGTTTCATTCTGAATATTGCAGCTATTTTGACGTTGTGGGGTTATTGTTATTTCTTCTTGAAATAAAAAAAGCGCCCTAAGGCGCTTTAATTTTGCATATCAAATTTTAATTTTTGTCTTTTGCGCAACAGGACTTTTTAGCCTCTGCAGATCCGCACGCTGCCTTTTCAGAGGCACAACATGATTTTTTTGATTTTCTTTTTTTACGTTTTTTCTTTTTCTTTTTGTCGTCCTTTTTAATTTCAATTGCTGTGCTGTTGTCAGCAGCAAAGGTTTGAACACTCATTGAACCCACAAATAAAAAAAGGGCTAATGTGAAGTATAATTTTTTCATGATAAATAGTTTAGAATCTAAAGGTATGAAAATCAAGAAAGAAATCCAATGCTTGTAAGTTTTGCTTGAACCTTTTGATTAAGCGAAACATTAATTTTTGTACCTAAGGGTAAAAATAAATCAACTCTTGAACCAAATTTTATAAAACCTAACTCTCCTGCCTGTTCAACTGTATCATTTTCTTGACCGTAATAACAAATTCTTCTAGCTACTGCACCTGCTATTTGGCGTATTAAGATTTCGTGACCATCTTCATTTTTGACAACGATGGATGTTCTCTCATTTTCCGTACTGCTTTTAGGGTGCCATGCGACAAGAAATTGTCCTGGGTGGTATTTCACATAGGGGAGTATGCCTTGAATGGGATAATAGTTTGCATGAACATTTAAAGGCGACATGAAAATTGACACCTGTATTCTTTTGTCTTTAAAATATTCCGTCTCAGTGGTTTCTTCAATGACAACTACTTTTCCGTCTGCGGGACAAGTTATTTCCTTCTTAGAGTATGAATTACTTCTCTTTGGAATTCTAAAAAACTGTACGATCAAAAAGAGTAACACGAGAAGCAGTGCATAAATGAAGTAACCGAGTGCGCTTGAAATTGAAAAAATGTAAATGCCATTTAATGCACTTAATACCAGATATATTGTTAGACTTGTGAGTATAATAGTTGTCCCTTCTCGGTGTAATGTCATCTTCTAAATATAATTATATATCACAAAGGTATAGTAAAATATAAAAGGCAGGAATTGCAAAGAACATTGCGTCAAAACGGTCTAAAACACCCCCGTGTCCTGGCATGATATTACCTGTATCTTTAACATGCATTTTTCTTTTTAGCCAAGATTCAAAAAGATCCCCAATTACAGCTGCAGGTGCCAGTATTAAGGCAGCCTTCAACCAAAAACCATTTGCGAACTCATTCCCAGTATAAACATATGAATTTAAGAAGTAGCCCATTAAGGCTGTAGCTAATAAACCTCCCGCAAATCCTTCCCAAGTTTTGTTGGGTGACACTTTTTCATAAAGTTTATGTTTTCCAATTAGGTTACCCGAAAGGTATGCGAATGTGTCATTGGTCCATACAAGAATAAATATTCCCAGAACCATCGGGAATTCACCAATATCATTAAAGTGAATTTGAAATGCTAATACGAAAGGAAGAACAATATAAAGGAGGCTCGAAAGCATAATGAGAAGTTTTTTCACCCCCCTCTTATAAAGAATTAGTTGCACTATGGAATATAGGGTAATAACAATGATTAAAAGAAAAATCGAGTTGTTGTTATAGCTAGATTTTAAAGATATAGGTATCGAAATTATAAAGTAGCAGCTTAGACCAAATAGAATAGAAATGAATTCTGCAACTCTGGTTATTCTTCCTATGAATAACTTGTGAAATTCTGACATGCTAATACCCACAATTAAGGCGCAAAAACCTAAAAAGAAATCAGGTTTGAGTAATAAACTCAGAACGACTAGGGCAACAAAAATGAGCCCAGATATACTACGCGTCAGCAGCGTCCTCATGATTGTTTAAAGCTTCAATTGCCTTTTCTTTATCTCCTTCAAGAACAAAGATTTCATACGTTCCAAAGTTGTTATACATCGAATCCATTGTGCTATTTATTTGATAGGGAATTTCGTGCATTGATAATATTGATTGACAAAGCTGAAAGTAAATGCGATCACCAGTAGAAATTATTCTTTCCTTAGTCATTTAGCTCATTTTCATTTTCAATATTCTTCTTTGGTTTTGGTGCCTCTGTTTGGTCATCCACACTATCATTAGGCTCTGTAAGCACCTTTTTTTCTTCTTCTTCATTGAGATCTGATGATGCTTCTTTGCTTTCTATTGTTTCTTCCGGGGTATTGGTTTCCCATTCTCTTTTCCCGAAAATAAGTTCTAAATCTTCTTTAAAGATGACTTCTTGTGAAAGAAGCTTGTTTGCAAGTTCAGTAAGCTTCTCTTTATTTTTAGATAGCAACTCAAGTGCTCGCTCATATTGACCTTCAATCATTTTACTCACTTCTTCATCTATGATTCTTGCACGGTCATCTGAATAAGGCTTCGTAAACATATCTCCTCCTCTTGAGTCGTAATATGAAATGTTCCCTATTTTGTCGTTTAATCCATAAATAGAAACCATAGCATAAGCTTGCTTCGTGACTTTTTCTAGATCGCTCAATGCTCCAGTACTAATTTTACCAAAGATTAGCTGTTCAGCGGCTCTTCCTCCTAATGCAGAACACATTTCGTCAAGAATCTGCTCCGTTGTAGTAATACTTCTTTCTTCTGGTAAGTACCACGCAGCACCCAGGGATTGACCTCTAGGTACAATGGTGACTTTAACCAATGGATGAGCATGCTCTAAAAGCCAAGAAACTGTTGCGTGACCGGCCTCGTGGAATGCGATTGCTTTCTTTTCACTTGCCGTTATGATTTTGTTCTTTTTCTCAAGTCCGCCAACTATTCTATCTACTGCATCTAAAAAGTCCTGTTTATCTACTTTTTTCTTGTCATTTCTTGCTGCAATTAGTGCTGCCTCATTACATAGATTGGCAATGTCCGCACCTGAAAAACCAGGTGTTTGCTTTGACAAGAAATCAACATCTAAATTTTCTTCAAGTTTAAGTGGCTTTAAATGAACTTCAAAGATTTCTTTTCTCTCATTCAAATCTGGCATATCCACATAAATCTGTCTGTCGAACCTACCTGCTCTCATTAGGGCGCCATCCAATACATCTGCTCTGTTTGTGGCCGCCAATATGATTACTCCTGAATTTGTTCCAAAGCCATCCATTTCAGTTAGCAATTGATTCAAAGTGTTTTCCCTTTCATCATTTGAGTTAAAACCGTTGTTTTTTCCTCTTGCCCTTCCTATGGCATCGATCTCATCAATGAATATAATCGCTGGTGATTTTTCTTTGGCTTGTTTAAACAAGTCTCGAACTCTTGATGCTCCTACTCCTACGAACATTTCTACAAAGTCTGACCCTGATAATGAAAAGAAAGGAACCTTAGCTTCTCCAGCAACTGCTTTGGCTAAAAGTGTTTTTCCAGTTCCCGGAGGCCCTACAAGTAACGCACCTTTGGGTATTTTGGCACCTAGTTCTGTATATTTCGATGGGTTTTTTAGAAACTCTACTATTTCTACTATTTCTTCTTTGGCTCCCTCTAAGCCGGCTACGTCTGAGAAGTTTACATTGGTTGTTTTTCCATTTTCATAAACACGCGCTTTAGATTTTCCAATATTGAAGATTTGACCCCCACCACCGGCATTTCCACCGGACATTCTTCGCATCACAAAAATCCATATGGCAATAATAATTACAAATGGCAAAAGATAACTGAGAATGGTTCCAAAGTAATCGACCCGTTCCTCGTATTCAAAGGCGACATCTCGATCCTTAAGCTCCTGTGATAGATAGGTTTGGTCAATTTTTTCTATTTCAAATAGAAGTTTGGTTTTGTCCGTTTCTTTAGATTCTTTGATTGTTGCATTTAGTTTTTTGAGTTCTGCATTTTCACTCTTTTTCACTAACTCAAGACCTTCTTTATTTAAATGAAACTCAGCACTTTTTTCATTTATTATAACTACGTTGTCAACACCAGAGTTGTCTGCAATTTCAAGTAATGTTTGCATTTTAACCGACTCTCGCTCAGACTTCCCCATATATAATTGAAAAGCGATAAGTCCAACACCAAGTATCGCATATATCCAATAGATTGAGAAGTTATTCTTTTTTTTAGCCATTTTTTAGTCTTTTTTTAATTCGGTATGTCTTTTCTTGTCGCATCGGCCCAAAGCTCTTCTATGTCATAAAAAGCCCTTTTGTCCTTATAGAAAACATGTCCAACAACATTCACATAGTCTAACAGGATCCAATCACTGTTTGTTTTACCTTCAATGTTCCAAGGCTTTTCCTTCATTTTTTTTCTCACGTATCTATTTATGGAATTAGAAATACCATCAACATGAGTATCTGAATCACCTGAACATATCACAAAAAATTCACTGATGGCTCCATCTAGTTCACGCAAATCAAGCACAACGATTTCGTTTGCTTTGTTTTCTTGCATACCTTCAACGATTGCATCACACAATTGTTCTGAAGGAGATTTTGATAATTTTTTGCTCATAGTTAAAGGTATGACAAATCTAAGTGATTAATTTTAATTTTGCGTCTGATAATTATGACACAAATCAATTCTAAAATAGGTATTCACAAGATTCGTTTGTCTTCAGTAGATTCCACCAACAATTTTGCTGCCAAACTCATAAATCAGGGCCTTGGTTCCCATGGTTCGGTAATATTGGCAGAAAATCAGACTAATGGCAGAGGTCAGATGCAATCAGAATGGCAGTCTGAGACGGCTCAAAATATTCTTTCATCGTTTATTTTTGAATTCTCGACCGTGGATTCACAGAATTTATTTGATGTGAATAATTTGGTTTCTATTGTGCTTCTTGAATTCTTGCAGTTGCATTCTTTAGAGTCACAAATAAAATGGCCTAATGATATTCTAGTTGGTAAAAAAAAGATTGCTGGAATTCTAGTGGAAAATAAATTTTTAGGATCCCAATTAACACATTCAATTGTTGGGATAGGTCTCAATGTAAATCAAATGAGTTTCCCTAATCTCGATACAGCTACGAGCATGCAGCTCGAAACGAGTGAAAGTTACAGTATTGAATCGTTATGGATCTCCCTTATTGATACGTTTCGAAAATGGGAAGGGTTTTTGGAGACAGAAACAAAAAGAGGTTATTTAAAAAACATCTATAAAAATAATTTATTTGGAAAGGATGAATCCAGGTCATTCATGATTGATAATGAAATTGTGAATGGCACAATACGCGGTGTCGATGCAAATGGCAGATTAGCTCTAGAGCTTGAAGGAAAGATGCATTATTTTCAGAATAAGCAACTTGCATTCTTATGAGAAATGTTTGTCTAATTTATTTGACATGTAGTTGAATAAACTTAAAAGCGGTTTTTCTACCATCATTTTAAGGAATGCATTGACCTCGCCATCAAATTCGATATATCCTTCTGTACGTGTGCTTTCTATTTCTGAAAGGAAAACAGTAAGCTTAAAAGGAAATGGTGATTTTTCACCTGATTTTAAAAACACTTTATCGTTTTCAAAGCCATTTTGTAAAAGTGATATCATAAATCCACCCTGAACTTTAAACGAGCATCCCTCTTGATCACTCTTAAAATCTTTCACTTTATCCATTGGAAGTAACAATTCAAAATTCTGTGGATTGGTCAAGAATTTAATAATTGTTTCTTTGTTGGTACCAATGCTTACTTTATCTCCATTTATAATCATATTCACGAATTTAACCATTTAGAAGGATCTCTGCGCCAATCTCTCAAAAGATGTAAGTGTTCTTTCTTGATGTAGTTCGAATCGAAAGCCTTTTCAAGAAGCGTTGTATAATCCGTTAGTGTCGAGTAGGGGCATTCTGCTTCGCTAAATCTCATTTCTGACTCGGAGAAGCCATAAGTGAAGATTGCGGCAAGCCCTTTTACCTCTATGCCAGATGAACGGAGTGATTCAACGGCTTTCAGACTGCTTCCTCCGGTGGAGATCAGGTCTTCTATCACAACAGCTTGTTGGCCTTTTTCATAGTGCCCTTCAATTAGGTTTTTTCTACCGTGTCCCTTTGCCGCACTTCTGACATATACGAAGGGTAAGCCCATTTCTTGAGCGACCAATACTCCGATGGCAATGGCTCCGGTGGCCACACCTACGATAAGGTCTGGCTTGCCAAATTTTTCATTAATTAATGCAACAAGACTTTGACGAATGTGTGTTCTTACTGAAGCATGCGAAAGGGTAATTCTATTGTCACAATAAATTGGTGATTTCCATCCTGATGCCCATGTAAATGGCGAATCAGGTTGCAGTTTAACAGCTTTTACTTGTAATAGTAGTTCGGCAATTTTTAAGGCCCTATCTTTGTCATTCATCATGGGGCAAAAGTATAAAGTTTTTACTGAACAATCCGGAATTTTAATTGAGGATTCTCCAAAAGATCATGAGTCGCTTGACCTCCCTTTAGTTTTCAAGGATTTCAAACATTTTAATTCTTTTGTTGGGTCGCATTTTATTAAATTTTGTGCGACCGATGCGAAAAAAAAGCTAGATTCTCTTTTTTTAAATTTTGAACGTGTAGCGGCAGCGGGAGGCATTGTAACTTGCAATCATCATGTCCTACTTATCTTTCGAAATGGCATATGGGACCTGCCCAAAGGACATGTAGAATTGAATGAGCCATTAGATTTGGCTGCGCTAAGGGAAGTCCGAGAGGAATGTGGACTTGTGCACAAGATTGATTTCAATAGGCTATTTCAGAACACTTACCATACCTATGAATATAATCAGCGAAGTATGCTTAAAGTCACCTCTTGGTTTTTGATGCACACTGAAGTAATTGAGGAGCTGACACCGCAGTTAGAGGAGGGGATTACTGCTTGCAAATGGGTGCACATTGATATGCTGCAAAGCTATTTGCCAGAGATGTTTTTATCGATAAGGGAATTATTGATAGATTTTATTGATGTTCAAGCGCTTAATAAGTAGATAAATGCTAAGGTTTTTATACCTTTGCAATTAAAATTTCACAATGAGTATTACAAAGACATATGATCCTAAAATCGCAGAAGAAAAATGGTATGCGCATTGGTTGGAAAAGGGTTATTTTAACTCCGCTCCGGATGATAGAGAACCGTTTACTGTTGTAATACCACCTCCTAATGTCACGGGAGTTCTGCATATGGGACACATGCTCAATAATACTATTCAAGATGTCCTTATTCGAAGAGCGCGTATGCAAGGTAAAAATGCTTGTTGGATTCCAGGAACGGATCATGCATCTATTGCTACCGAGGCTAAAGTGGTTCAAAAGCTTAAAAGCGAGGGGCTGTCAAAGGCTGATTTATCCAGAGAAGAGTTCTTAGGACATGCTTTTGAATGGAAGGATAAACATGGAGGTATCATTCTTGAACAGTTGAAAAAACTTGGCGCCTCTTGTGATTGGAATAGAACTCATTTTACAATGGACCAGAGCTATTCTGAATCGGTACTTGACGTTTTTGTTGATTTATTTAACAAAGGTAAAATATACAGAGGGGTAAGAATGGTCAATTGGGATCCTGATGCATTGACTGCTGTTTCCGATGAAGAGGTGCTCCATAAAGAGGTTAATTCTAAATTATTTTTTGTTCGCTACAAAGTTGTTGGCACGCAAGATGAATGGTTAAATATCGCAACAACGCGACCGGAAACTATTTTCGGAGATACTGCAATATGCGTTAATCCTAACGATGACAGATATAAAAGTCTTCACGGTAAAAGTATTCATGTTCCTTTGACGGATAGAACGATTCCTATTGTGACGGATGACTATGTAGATATTGAATTTGGAACAGGCTGTTTAAAGATTACACCAGCTCATGACATCAATGATTATGAAATAGGGGTGAAGCACAATTTGGAGAATATAAATGTCTTTAATGACAACGGTACATTAAATTCCTTTGGTCTTCATTATGAGGGAATAGATCGTTTTGAGGTTAGAAAACAAATTGAAAAAGAGCTCAATGAAAAAGGATATCTAATTAAGGTAGAAGACCATCAAAACAAGGTTGGTTATTCAGAACGCACAAATGCAGTTATTGAACCAAAATTGTCACTGCAGTGGTTTGTGAATATGAAGGAGCTCTCAGAACCTGCATTGGAAAATGTAATGAATGGAAATATTCAATTTCATCCCAGTAAATTTAAAAATACGTATCGTCACTGGATGGAAAACATCAAAGATTGGTGTATTTCAAGACAGCTGTGGTGGGGTCACAGAATCCCTGCATTTTATTATGGGAAGGGTACGAATGATTTTGTGGTTGCAAAAACCATTGAAGAAGCAATTGACGCTGCTTCAGATAAATTAGGAAAGTCTATTTCTAAAGAAGACTTGCGGCAAGATGAGGATGTTCTAGATACTTGGTTTTCTAGTTGGTTGTGGCCCATATCAGTTTTTGATGGGTTGACGAAACCAAATAATGAGGAAATCAAATATTATTATCCAACGAATGATCTTGTTACGGCCCCTGAGATCATGTTTTTTTGGGTGGCAAGAATGATAATGGCTGGATATGAATACCTTGATGAACTTCCCTTTAGAAATGTCTATTTTACCGGAATAGTGAGAGATAAATTAGGGCGTAAAATGTCCAAATCTCTCGGTAATTCTCCTGATCCAATAGAATTGATTCAGAAATTTGGTGCTGATGGTGTTCGTGTTGGTGTTTTAATAAGTTCGCCTGCTGGAAATGATCTACCATTTGATACAAGTCAGTGCGAGCAAGGAAGAAACTTTTCAAATAAATTATGGAATGCTTATCGCTTAATTTCGAGCTGGGAAGTAAAAGATATAGAACAACCAGCATCATCCGCGATTGCTATAGATTGGTTTAAGAATAAATTTCAAAAGACCTTAGCGGAGTTAAATGAATTGTACGACAATTATAAAATATCAGAGGCTTTGATGGTGAGCTATAAACTGGTCTGGGATGATTTTTGTTCTTGGTATTTAGAAATTATTAAACCAGGTTATCAGCATCCTATTGATCGTAAAACTCTGGAACAATCTGTTCTTCTTTTCAATGATGTTTTAAAAGTATTACATCCTTTTATGCCTTTCGTGACAGAGGAATTGTGGCATCAACTTTCTGATCAAAAAGAGGATTTAGTTGTGTCTAGCTGGCCTGAAGTTTCAGGTTTTGATGAAGGATTGCTGTCCTCGTTTTCGAGCGCTGCTGAAATTGTATCCAATATTCGAAATATTAGAAAGCAACAGAGTATAGGGGGGAAGGTTAAGCTTGAGCTTTTTTATTCAGGAAAATATACCGGCGGAAACGAGTTCACATCTATGATTAGAAAAATGGGCAATCTCTCGGTTTTTGAGTCCACAGCTGAAAAAATTGGTAATTCCAATGGTTTTATTGTTGATGGCATTCAGTTTTATATTCCATTTGGAGACGCAGTAGATGTAAAGGCAGAACGTGCAAAATTAGAACAAGAGTTGGAATACTCGAAAGGTTTCCTTGTTAGCGTTCAAAAGAAATTGGGTAACGAGCGTTTTGTGAATTCAGCGCCTACAAATGTCGTAGAGAACGAAAAGAAAAAGCAGGCAGATACGTTATTGAAAATTTCATTACTAGAGGAAAAGCTGGGTAACCTGAATTAAATAAAGGAAAAATCTACACGCCTATTTAATCTTTTGCCATCATCAGTAGTATTAGATTCAACAGGATGAAGCTCCCCTTTAAAATCAATTACAATTCGGTCACGTCTCAATCCATTCTGAGTAAAAAAATCTATGATTTTTTGGGCTCTTCGTTTTGACAAATGTTTATTATAAAAATCTGATCCATCTGAATCTGTATGTCCAATCACTTGAATTCTTAGATCTGAATGACTTTTAATAATTTTGATAATTTCATACAGTTCTTTGTGATACTCTTCTTTAATCATTGATTTGTCAACATCAAAATAAATTGGCTTAAATACAAATGAACGTAGCTCTTCCAGTTTTTTTTCAGGAGCCGAAATACCATTATTGTAGTCTTCTATGAATGTTGAAACCCAATGTGTTGTCTCAAGGGATTTTGTTTTTGACTTAAAATCAAATTTGTCTTTAAAAAAAACAATTTTCATTCCGGATAAGCTATCCTCGAATGCTTCTAAATAACCAGTTTTGAGATTATATTTCAAAGCGTAAATCTTGGGTGGTATGATATTTTGTGTTTTAGATTTTGAACGAATTACTTTTTCTTCAAATTCAATACTTAAATATTTCTTCTGCCCTAAAATTTTATTTATCGAAACTTCATTATTGTTGTTTTGTTTTTTTATGACCCCCTCAATTAATCCTCCAATAACTTTTAATTCAAGTTCATAAATAAACTGAACGGCTTCAGTGTTTGAAAACGCCGCTCCTTTCCATGTACCAGAAAATTTAGGTTGTGCAGCTAACTTTTGTGTTTGGGCAGAAGCTCCGATAAAAACGACCAATAAAATAAGGATTAAGCGCATGTTCATTAATTGTATTCGTAGAAAAGCAAAAAATGTTCCATTTAAACTTATTGATGAGAAAAGTGTTACATTGGTATATGAAAAAATCAATAACTTTCTTTCTGCTTTCAGTTGTTATTTTTTTGACTGCTTTTTGTATGGAGAATAATTCAGAACCAATGAACGGAATAAGAAAATCATTACATGAATATGTAGTAGAAGATATTAACGGAGAATCATTTGATCTGTCAAACTTAAAGGGTAAAAAGGTAATGGTTGTTAACACTGCCTCCAAGTGTGGATTGACTCCTCAATACGAGGAGCTTGAGGCGCTTTATAAAAAGTATGGTTCTGAAAAATTTACAATTATAGCTTTTCCTTCAAATGACTTCATGGGGCAAGAGCCAGGGACTGATCAAGACATTTTAACATTTTGTAAAAAAAATTATGGTGTAACTTTTCCGATCATGTCTAAAGTTAAAGTCAAAGGTCGATCGAAATGCGAGGTCTATGAATTTTTGACATCCCAATCACTGAATGGTCTAGAGGATAGTGATGTAAAATGGAATTTTCAAAAATACCTCATTGATGAGGAAGGTTTTTTAGAAAAAGTTATTTCCCCAAGGGTATCTCCTTCTGACCCTGAAATCATTGCTTGGCTCACGAAGTAGTATTCGTTAATACCTTGTTGATAAGTCCGCTTTTTTAGGCTTGAAAAAGCTATTGAATAATGGCCTATTTCGTTATTTTTGTTAGTGCACCTAAATCGTGCTTTACAAATACAGAACGAACGAATGGAAGAACAAGATAAAGGTAATTATTCAGCGGATAATATTCAGGTTTTAGAAGGGTTAGAGGCAGTTAGAAAACGGCCCGCAATGTACATTGGAGATGTGGGTGTTAAAGGACTTCATCATCTAGTATATGAAGTGGTTGATAATTCAATTGACGAGGCTCTTGCCGGTCATTGCTCTTCAATCAAAGTTTTCATTAATGAAGACAACTCAATAACTGTTCGTGATGATGGCCGTGGAATCCCAACAGCGATGCATACTAAAGAGAAAAAATCCGCTCTTGAAGTTGTAATGACTGTGCTTCATGCAGGTGGAAAGTTCGATAAAGACACCTACAAAGTATCGGGTGGTCTTCATGGTGTTGGTGTTTCATGTGTGAATGCATTATCTATCGATTTAAAAGCAACAGTATTTAGAGAAGGTAAAATTTTTGTTCAGGAATACAAGTGTGGTAAGCCTCAATACGATGTAAAAGTTGTAGGTGAATCTACCGAAAACGGAACCGAGGTTACTTTTCTTCCGGATAGAGATATATTCGAAGTAACAGAATACAATTACGATACACTTGCTGCTAGAATGAGAGAGCTGGCTTTTCTTAATAAAGGGATTCGTATTGAATTGACGGATAAAAGGAATAAAGACGAAAAGGGACAAGATATTTTCAACAGTTACTACTCCGAAGGGGGGCTTAGGGAATTTGCTGAATTCTTAGATCGAAACAGAGAGTCTTTAATCCCTGACGTGATTTATTTTGAAGGAGAAAAGGATGGGATTCCTGTTGAGGTGTCTATGACGTACAATACATCATATACCGAAAACATTCAAGCTTATGTGAATAATATAAATACCTATGAAGGGGGAACTCATTTATCAGGTTTTAGAAGAGGATTGACCAATACACTAAAAAAGTATGCATCTGAGTCTGGAATGCTTGCTAAAGAGAAAATAGAGATAGACGGTGATGATTTCCGTGAAGGATTAACCGCCGTATTATCTGTAAAGGTTCAAGAGCCTCAGTTTGAAGGTCAAACAAAAACAAAGCTTGGGAACAGAGAGGTTTCTGCACCTGTTAGTCAATCTGTTTCAGAAATGCTTTCTGCATATTTAGAGGAGCACCCGACCGCAGCAAAGACAATTGTTGAAAAAGTAATCCTTGCGGCTAGGGCGCGTCATGCAGCGAGGAAGGCTCGTGAAATGGTTCAAAGAAAAAGTGTCTTGACAGGTAGTGGTCTTCCAGGTAAGCTTGCTGACTGTTCTGAAAAGGATCCAGCAGCATGTGAGATTTATTTTGTTGAGGGAGACTCAGCAGGAGGAACCGCCAAGCAAGGAAGAGATCGTCACTTTCAAGCAATAATGCCATTGAGAGGAAAAATTTTGAATGTCGAAAAAGCAATGCAGCATAAGATATTTGAAAATGAAGAGATAAAGAATATTTATACAGCCCTTGGTGTTAGAGTGGGTACAGAAGATGATTCAAAAGCTTTGAATTTAGAAAAGCTGAGATATCATAAGATCATTATTATGTGTGATGCTGATGTAGATGGATCTCACATTGAAACGCTGATCCTTACCTTTTTATTCCGCTACATGAAAGAGTTGATAGAAAACGGATACGTTTACATTGCTACACCTCCATTATATCAGGTCAAAAAAGGATCTAAGTCAGAATATGCATGGGATGACAATCAAAGAGATCGATTGATTCAAGATATGAAGGGGGCAGGTACAGAATCTTCTGTTAATGTCCAGAGATATAAAGGTTTAGGTGAGATGAATGCTACTCAGCTCTGGGACACGACAATGAATCCTGAATTTAGAACTTTACGTCAAGTTACTATTGAAAATGGTGCAGAATGTGATCAAATATTTTCTATGCTCATGGGCGATGAGGTGCCACCAAGAAGAGATTTTATAGAAAGAAATGCGAAATACGCCAAAATCGATATTTAAAATAGTTTTTTTCGTCGGAGTTAGTTCGCTGACGGTTTCCTTCCTACCTTCCTTTCAGAAGCAATTTTGTCTATCTGATATAAACAGTAATGCGTGTAAGCACGATTCATTGTACTATCCAAAAATTGATTCTGGAGAGTATATTATTCATCATCAATATTATGATCTTGTGTATGATGAGCAGCATGAGCAGGCAAAATGGATATTTTATAAGCTTTACCCCGGTTATTTGAATGGTCCATACAAAAGGAAGAATGACTTTAGAGTAGACCCTAAAGTAATATCTAACTCGGCAAATCATAATGATTATCGGGGTTCAGGTTATGATAGGGGCCACTTAATGCCCGCTGCAGATATGACATGGTCGGAAGTGGCTTTATCCGAATCTTTTTATTACAGCAATATGAGTCCTCAACACCCATCATTTAATCGTGGCGTATGGAAAAGACTAGAATCCAAGGTGCGTAGTTGGTGCGCAGAAAGTGATAGTCTTTTTGTTACAACAGGACCTGTATTCAATACAATTTTTGGTGTTATAGGTCCAAATAAGGTAGCTGTGCCTGGCGCCTATTTCAAAGTAATTATAAGATTTAAACAAAATAAAAAAGAAGGAATCGCTTTCCTATTGCCAAATACGTCAAGTAAAAATTTACTCGAAACCTTTGTTTATTCAATTGATTCTTTGGAAAAAGTCGTTGGTATTGACTTCTTTCATCATCAAAACGAGGAGTTTCAACGAAACATCGAGTCCTCCATGGACATCGCAATGTGGGATTGGTAGCCTAGTTTAATTGGAAGTTAATTGGAAGACGACATCTTGCACGAACCTTGCGTCCTGATGCTTCACCAGCATTCCATTTCGGCATTTTTCTAACAACTCTTTTCGCCTCTCTGTCAAGATCCGGGCTTACGCCTCTTTCTATCGCCACGTTTGAGATCGAACCATCTTTTTCCACAACAAATGACAAGAATACACGACCTTGTTCATTCATTTCGATAGAAGTTTGAGGGTAATCAACGTTTTCGTTAATCCACTTCATCATAGCTGCAGGACCTCCCGGAAATGCCGCTTCTACATCAGGGAATTCAACAATTTCTTCCACAACAGCAATAACTTCTTCCTCTTCAATTGGGGGAGGGTCTTTAGGGGTTACATCTGGCGGAGGTGGTTCATCTATATTTTCTTCTTCAATTATTTCTTCAACAATTGGTGGTTCAATAACCACGGCTGGTGGCTCTTCTACCGGTGGCGGTTCAACTTCTTCTTGTTCCTCAGCTTGAAATTCTTGACTTACTTGTCTTTTTTTTGCGTCAGATAAATCATCATCCATTCTAACGGATTGAAAAGTAAATGCGGCCAATGATAAGCCCGCAACGTAGTTGAGCGCTATCATCAAGAAACTTGATTTTATTCTGTCACCATCAACTTCTGGATTTTTCTTTATTTCCATAATTTCAAATTTATAAAATTGACACAATTAATGTGCCATTTACTGAATTAAATTTGAATAAGCTTCTTCAGTGAGGAGATCATTCAGCTCAGATTTATCGGCAATTTTGATTTTTATCATCCATCCTTCGCCATATGGATCACTATTCACGAGTTCTGGATCTGTCTCTAATGCTTCGTTAAATTCTATGATCTCACCAGAAATTGGCATAAAAAGATCTGAAACCGTTTTTACAGCTTCAACTGATCCAAAGACTTCTTCCATGTCCAAAGATTCATCCACAGTTTCAATTTCTACAAATACAATATCGCCAAGTTCTCCTTGTGCAAAATCTGTTACGCCAACTGTTGCCGTATCACCATCAATCCTTACCCATTCATGGTCTTTTGTGTATTTTAAATCTTTTGGAATATTCATGTTCTATAAACTTTAACAAACCAAATTTAATGAATTTGATGGATTCACAGTTGTCATTGTGAATAAAGAATAATAATTTTTTAAGACTATTTTTGTAACATGACATCGGACCAATTAAAAGAGCTCTCTAAAAGAATTGAAGGGATCAAGGGATTCCTCAAAATTGAATCAAAGAGACTTGATTTAAAAGAGCAAGAATTAAAAACGCATGACCCTGAATTTTGGAACGATCCAAAAACAGCGGAGCTTCAAATGAAAGTTATTCGAGAGCTTAAATTTTGGGTTTCTGGTTTTGACGATATCCTAAATGGATATGAAGATTTAGAGGTGTTGTCAGATTTCGTTAAAGAAGAGATGGCTACAGAGGCTGAATTAGCTGATTCCTACAAAAAGTTAATAAACCAAATTGAAGATATTGAATTGCGAAATATGCTTTCAAAAGAGGAGGATAAGTTAAACGCTGTAATTCAAGTTACTGCGGGAGCTGGAGGTACTGAGTCTTGTGACTGGACATCTATGCTGATGAGGATGTATATTATGTGGGCTGAGAGCAATGGTTATAAGGTAAAAGAACTGAATTATCAAGAAGGTGATGTGGCAGGTGTTAAAACAGTCTCATTGGAGATTGAAGGTGACTTTGCTTTTGGTTATTTAAAAGGTGAAAATGGGGTGCATAGGTTGGTTCGTATTTCCCCGTTTGACTCCAATGCCAAGAGACATACCTCTTTTTCTTCCGTTTACGTTTATCCTTTAGTAGAAGACACCATCGAAGTCGATGTAAACCCATCTGATATATCATGGGAAACATTTAGGTCAGGCGGTGCCGGTGGTCAAAATGTGAACAAGGTTGAAACAGCAGTTAGGTTGAGACATGCCCCGTCAGGTATTGTTATTGAGAATTCAGAATCGCGTTCTCAATTAGGAAATAAAGAGAAAGCTATGCAGTTGTTAAAATCTCAGCTTTATGAATTGGAATTGCGGGCAAGAATGGAAAAGCAAAATGCAATTGAGTCTGAAAAGAAAAAAATAGAATGGGGTTCTCAAATTCGGAATTATGTATTACATCCATATAAACTCGTAAAAGATGTCCGAACTTCAGTAGAAACGGGAGATACTGAAGCTGTTTTGAACGGGAAGATAGACTCATTTCTGAAAGCATATCTAATGTTATTTGGCTCTTAAGTAACGTCTTAAAAAAAAGTAAAATAAAGGGCAACTTTGTTTGTCTTTTTTACGTCTAAACTTTGTGATTGTTGTGTTATTATTGTGCTAGAAATCTGTCATACAAATGTAGGACTTGTTTTTATGTGCTGAAGTAATTTAAAGTTTAGTATTTATGATTGTATCTAAAAAGCATACTCTTGCTCCCAAATGGGCGTATCTTCTATTATTATTTATTCATTTTTCTTTTGTTGGACAATCTCAACAGAATGTCAGTATTTCTGATGCCCCCATGTCACCTGATGCGTCAAGTGTTTTGGATGTTTTTTCAACATCCAAAGGTTTATTGATTCCACGAATGACTTCAGTTCAGCGCTTAGCAATCAACAATCCGGCTAATGCGTTAATGGTTTTTGATACGGATTCCTCTTGTTTTCTTTTTTATAGATCGACTTCATCTGATTGGTTGTCCCTTTGTGATTTTACCCAAGGTCCCTCAGGTCCTCCAGGAGATGATGGTATTCATGTTCAGAACGCAACCGTAAATGGTATGGGAGATCTCATCGTAACGTTAACAGATGGTACCATTATTAATGCTGGTTATGTTGTAGGTCCGGATGGTGCACAAGGTCCTCAAGGTATTCAAGGAGATCAAGGTCCCATTGGCTTAACTGGTCCTGACGGCGCAGATGGTACAGATGGCGCTGACGGCGCACAAGGGCCTCAAGGCATACAAGGAGAGCAAGGGCCAATCGGCTTAACTGGTCCCGCCGGAGCAGATGGTGCTGACGGAGCACAAGGTCCTC
>JAKMFD010000034.1 GCA_022425625.1 Crocinitomicaceae bacterium
GGTAAAGTGGTTGCTGAAAAAACCTTACTTAATGTAAATTCTACAGACTTTGATTTAACCGCACTTCAAAATGGTGTATACTTTGTAAAAGTAGCTCACGCTAATGGTATTGAAACAATCAAATTTATTAAGCAGTAAATTTATTGAACCTAAAGTAAATTGAGGGGGCCACGGCCTCCTTTTTTTATTGATAAAACTTCATTTCCTCGACATAGTTAAAGACAGGCTCCGAAAGTAAATAACGGACATCTTTTCTCTCCTTTATCGCCGTTCTGATAAAAGAAGAGGATACCTTCATTACAGGAGCTTCTTTACAGAAAGTCACATTTGGATGCTCTGAAAAACGATGTTGAAGAGCTGACTCCTCAGCCGCTAGTGACTCTTGAATCGTTAATAAGCGAGGATATACAAATATTTTATGCTTTTCTATTATTTGTTCGTGATTAAACCACTTATGGAATCCTCTTAAATTATCTTCCCCCATAATGAGCGAAAAATTATTTGACGGGTACTTTTCAATAAGATGTGTTAACGTATTAACGGTATAGTTGGGCTTCTTTAACTTGAATTCTATGTCGCTAGCTTTGAGCTTTCGATTGTCATCAATTGCTTCTTTCACCATTGCTAGTCTATGAAAATCCGCTAAAAGTGATTTTTTTTGCTTCAAAGGATTTTGAGGGGTAACAACCATCCATACCTCATCGAGTTCCGTGTACTCTGCAATGTAATTGGCAATAATTAGGTGGCCTACATGGATTGGGTTGAAAGTACCAAAATATAAACCTACATTCATGGCTCTAAAAATTCATTTACAGCCTTTGCTGCAGACTGGATTGCTTGTTCCAAAATATCATTTTCGATAATAATATCAAAAGCCTCGGACAGCTCTATTTCTTGTTTTGCTTTGGCTAATCTTTGTTTAATTCGATCCTCGGAATCCGTATTTCTGCCTCTTAATCGTTGTTCCAGCACTTGCTCACTCGGAGGCATAACAAATATAGATAATGCCTTAGCACCAAATTTCTTTTTTAAATTAATCCCACCTACAACATCAACATCAAAAACTACTGTTTTCCGATCCTTCCATATTCTGTGTAATTCAGAATTCAGAGTGCCATAAAAATGATCTTTATAGACCTCCTCCCATTCTACAAATGCATTACGCTCAATTTTCGATTTAAATTCGGAAACACCTATGAAATGGTAGTCTTTTCCATCTACCTCTTCCCCTCTTGGGTCGCGACTACAAGCAGAAATCGAAAAACTCAAACGCTCTTGACTCGCCAGAAGTGCTTTCACTATAGTCGTCTTACCAGCACCGGAAGGTGCCGAAAAAACAATAACCTTACCTTGATTCAATTCATCAGCAGTCACTAGAGCGTATTTAAAATTTGTTCTTTAATTTTTTCTAGGCTATCCTTCATTTGAACTACCCTTTTTTGCATTTCTGCATGATTACATTTGCTCCCTATCGTATTAATTTCTCTTCCCATTTCTTGCGCTATAAAACCGAGTTTTTTTCCAGATTGATATAAAGGAATCGTATCCAAAAAATATTTTATGTGGTTTGAAAGGCGCATTTTTTCTTCTGCTATATCAAGTTTTTCAATGTAGTATATGAGCTCTTGTTCAAATCGATTGCTATCCATCTTATCTGTTGGAAAGTCGGCAAGGCCTTTTTGTAACCGTTGCTTTGTTGATTCAAGTCTTTCAGCCTCAAAGGGTTCGATTTCTATAAGCAAAGAAGAGATTTCTTCAATACGCTTCTCAAACTCGGCACGCAAGTCTTCACCTTCTTTTTCTCTAAATTCACGAACCTGTTGACATGCCTCTTCAGCAAGTGCAACCACCTTAGAGAGTTCAACTTCATCAGGGGCATCACCTTCCGTATTAATAACATCCGGCATTCTCAAAATCATGGAGAGATAGTCGCTCTCCTCTTCACCCCAGGATTGATTTAAAGCCTTCAATTCTGTGTATAAAGTGCTTGCCAAATCTTTATTTATAAGGTTCTGTTCTCCGGCTTTTTCGCTTTCAATATGAATTGCAAATTCTATTTTCCCTCGATTTAAAACCTTTCCGATTAACTTTCTTATTTGCGGTTCAACTTCTTTATAAATAGCTGGGATTTTCACAGATAAGTCAAGGCCCTTACTATTCAAAGTTCGAATTTCAATAGAAGCTTTTCGCGATGAAAAAACACTATTGCTTTTACCAAACCCAGTCATTGATTGCATCATAATTCTTGGTCTTTTAACAAATGTATAAAATTTGA
>JAKMFD010000098.1 GCA_022425625.1 Crocinitomicaceae bacterium
TGTCTCCAAACTTTTAAAGTAATATTTATGAATTTTGATGCCATAATTTCTTGTTTACTTGTAATTTCTTTCTGCAATTTTAATTGACTCGTATGCTAATTCTTCTTTATGAAGTTTGGAATTATTAGCGTCCATGCCATTGTATTCCCAAGCTGCTACATATTTAAAATTCTTATCGTCTCTTAGTGTTTCGCCCTCTTCATCTTGGTATTCTTCTCTAAAGTGGCCTCCACAAGACTCATTTCGTTCCAATGCATCCTTTGCCATAAGCTGACCAAGTTCTAGTAAATCAGCCACCCGCATTGCTTTTTCAAGCTCCGCATTCATTTCACCTGCCTCTCCTGGAATAAAAACATCATTGTAAAAAGCATCTCGCAATTCAGACAACTCAGAAATAGCTGTCTTTAGACCAGATTCACTTCTGCTCATACCAACCTTGTTCCACATTATCAAACCAAGTTTTTTGTGAAAATAATCTACAGAGTGAGAGCCCTTTACAGCAATTAATTTTTCTATAGATGCTTTCACCTCTGCCTCAACTTCATCAAACTCTTTTGAATCCGTTGGAATTTCGCCTGTTCGTATTTCATTAGCGAGGTAATTCGCTATGGTATACGGTAAAACAAAATAGCCATCAGCCAGTCCTTGCATTAAAGCAGATGCCCCAAGTCGGTTTGCACCATGATCTGAAAAGTTTGCCTCTCCCGCAACAAAACATCCAGGAATTGTACTCTGAAGATTATAGTCTACCCATACTCCGCCCATTGTGTAATGCACAGCTGGATAAATTTTCATCGGTGTTTCATATGGGTTTTGATCCGTTATCTGCTGGTACATTTGAAATAAGTTCCCATACTTTTCTTCTACCCATTCTTTCCCGAGTCTTACAACTGTTTCTTCTGAAGGATTATGATCGCCCTTTGCATAAGCCACTTGTTTTCCCTTACTCCTTATTTCTGATGCGAAATCTAGATAAACCCCTTCATTTGTGTCATTGGCTTCTATTCCATATCCCTCATCGCAACGTTCTTTAGCAGCTCTTGAAGCCACATCACGCGGAACTAAATTACCAAAAGCAGGATATCTTCGTTCTAAATAATAATCTCTATGCTCTTCAGCAATTTCTGTAGGTTTCAATTTACCTTCACGCACTGCTTCAGCATCCTCTTTTCGTTTAGGTACCCAAATTCTACCTGAATTCCTTAGCGACTCAGACATGAGCGTAAGTTTAGATTGATTTGTGCCGTGAACCGGAATACAGGTCGGGTGAATTTGCACATAACAAGGGTTTGCAAAATGTGCGCCTCTCTTATGTATTTTCCAAGCGGCGGAGACATTGCTTCCCATAGCGTTTGTAGAGAGGAAGTATACATTTCCATAGCCTCCTGAGGCAATAACTACAGCATGAGCTGAATGGCGTTCAAGCTCTCCAGAAACTAAATTTCTTGCAATAATCCCTCTTGCTTTACCGTCCACTTTGACAATATCCATCATCTCGTGTCTGTGATACATTTTTACACGTCCTAATCCTATTTGTCTAGACAATGCAGAATAGGCCCCAAGAAGTAATTGTTGACCTGTCTGGCCTGCGGCATAAAATGTTCTTCTTACCTGAACCCCACCAAATGACCGGTTATCTAAAAGACCACCATATTCTCGCGCAAAGGGAACACCTTGAGCAACACACTGGTCAATAATATTTGCGGAAACTTCAGCCAAACGATACACATTTGCTTCTCTTGATCGGTAATCTCCTCCTTTTATGGTGTCATAAAATAATCGATAAACACTATCGCCATCGTTCTGATAATTCTTCGCGGCATTTATCCCTCCTTGAGCTGCAATTGAGTGGGCTCGTCGAGGTGAATCCTGAAAACAAAAGGTTTTAACATTGTAACCCATCTCGCCTAATGAAGCGGATGCAGAGGCCCCTGCTAATCCTGTTCCAACAACAATGACGTCTATTTTAGGTCTGTTATTGGGCGCCACTAATTTCATGTGGTTCTTATGATCTGTCCACTTTTTTTCTATTGGACCTTTTGGTATTTTAGAATCTAAACTTGACATAGTATTAATTTCTAGCTAATTAAATATAAAAACACGGGTATGATTGCAAATAAGCCCGGCACAACTACTGAAAATGCCCTGCCAAATGTTTTAATTAAAGGGGTGTAAGTAGGGTGGTTCAGTCCCAGAGATTGAAATGCTGATGCAAATCCATGCCATAAATGAAAGCTAAGAACGGCCATAGAAAACACATAGAATATTGTGCCTAATAAACCTACTGGAATTCCTGATTCTGATTTATTTTGTTTACTGAAGTATTGAAGAACTACAGTGTGTAAGTCCTTGAAACCGCTACCATATTTCAAGTTGGTTCCTTTAACCATAATGTCTAGGCCTTTTACCGTAGTTGCTGCTGTATCCTTTGGGATAGGTCCGGTTTGACTGTAGTAGAACTCTTTTGTCTCAAAAACTTTGGCATAAGTAGTATCCCCAAAATCTTTATCTGTTTTTGCGAAATAAGAATGTAATGGGATTTCTTCAGTGTATTTCATTTTCCACCAAAAATTCGACATGTGTGTTGCTATAAATACAAGTACAAGCGTTCCAAGCAAAGCCATGTATCTCGATGGTATTGAAGAGTTGGCACTAGGTTTAGAATAGGCATAGGCAACAGGTCGTGCTTTTTTATTCTGAACAAACAATGCAATTCCATCAATAGCATGAAATAATATAGAAAAATAGGTTAAATAGGACAAAACCTTAATTGCAGGGTTATGGGTCATAAAATATGCATATTCATTAAAAACTCTTCTGCCCTCCTCTCCCGTCGAGAAAATAAGTTGAAGATTCCCTAATAAATGTCCTACTAAAAACAGGCATAAGAATAAACCAGTCAAGGCCATCCAATATTTTTTGGCTATTGACGATTTTATAAATGCAGAATTGCTCATATACGTGGTACTTTTAAATCGCTACAAAGTTACTCCTATTCAACAATACTCTATAAAAAAGGTTCTTATTTAGAATAATTATATATAACGCAGCTTTACGCCAATAGAATGCACTTCTATTTCAACAGGTGCACCAAGAATCATAGCCCTATTATCATCAATATGACCTGAAGGGAAATTAAAACAGATTGGAATAGCAATACCCTCCATTTTTTCAAGAATAATTTCTTCGTATGTCATTCCAAAAGAGGGTGTTGTATCCTTTAAATCTGTCATCCCACCCACAATAAGTCCATTTATTTTATTGAAAACTCCTGCTTTTTTTAAAGCAAAAAACATCCGGTCTAAATGGTAAAGCTGCTCAGACAAATCCTCTAAAAACAAAATGCCTTCTTCGAACTCAAAGCGCTCTTGAGTCCCAAGTAAACTAAAAATTATGCTCAAATTTCCTCCAATAAGCTTTCCTGATGCTACGCCTTCTTTATTTAAGGATGAAGGTGGCGTATTTATTTCAAATTTTTTTCCGGATAAAGCAGCATCTAATGTCGATAATGCTTCCTTGGAGTTAGAAGAAAAATTTAAGGGCATTGTTGCATGTAAACTCATTATACCCAGAATAGCACAACGCAAATGAAAAACGGTAATGTCACTAAATCCAACAATCCATTTAGGGTGCGTCTTAAACCCACTCCAATTTAATTGATCCAATATTCTTACCGAACCATAACCTCCTCGAGCACAAACAATAGCTTTTACTTTTGGGTCGTCTAAAACCTTTTGCAAATCAGATAATCGTTCATTATCTGAACCTGAAAAATAATTACATCTATTTGAGGCATGCTTTGAAATTTCAACTTTATAACCCCAATCCTCCATAGTTTTTTTTGCATGGTTTATCTGTTGTGCTTCTATACTTTTTGCTGGCGAAACTATGTAAATAAGGTCACCTTCAGACAGGGCAATAGGTTTATGCATAAAATGAAATTAATTATTTTAAAGTTAATGAGTTCCTTTGATTCGTAAATGCACAATTTTCATTCGGGTTTTGAGTATTGTATTATTCGAATTATCTTCGTGCCGCAATGCAAATAGGCAAAGATTTTCCTAAAATTTATTTAGATCTCAATGGATTCATTATTCTAGAACCCAATGCTATTATAACGGATTTAATCATGGCTAGTGTTAGTTTTTACTTTGTAGTCAAATTATATAGCAGAAGAAAAGATCACGGCTTTTTAAAATATTGGTACTATTTCTTTTTAACTTTTGGTATTGGTGCCATTATGGGGTCTTTAGCTCATGGATTGTATACGTATTCGGGACCACAGGGTAAATTTCCCACTTGGATATCAGGTATTCTAAGTGTTTATTTTATAGAAAAGGCCATGGTTAAGTCCTCAAAAAGGTTCAATAAAAATAACATTCTTGGCAAAATTTCTTTTTTTAAAATGATTGGTGTTTTTCTTGGTGTGATAACGGTAATTTCAACAAGAGCATTTGACGATGACCATACAATTGGCTTTCTACCAGTTGTAATTAATACAATTATTGGTGTCTTTATTTCTGTCGCTTTTGCCAGTTCTTTGAATCTAAAATTTCAAGGAAGCTTCAAATGGTTCATTCTCGGAGTCGTTGTGATGCTCCCCAGCTCAATTATTTTTTTAATGAAAATCAATCTATTTAGATGGTTTGATAAAGGTGATTTATCACATCTATTAATGACGATAGGAATTGCCCTTTTTTATTTAGGAATAAAGAAAATTGATGTTAATAGCGCTCCTTTTATCGCTGAATCTTCAAGATAGACGACTTAGTGACATCCTTTCCATTCAAATCTTTTGCTGAAAAGTAGTATAAGTAGTTGCCGGCTGGGGCTGGTTCACCATTAAGCATGGTTCCATCCCATTCGAAATTAGCGTCGTTTGATTTAAATACCGTTTGATTTTTAGCGTTTAATACAATGATTTGAAATTCTAATTTTTCAGTCATTTCAATCATAAACACATCATTGACTCGATCTCCATTCGGCGTAAAAATGTTTGGTAAAACAATCACCTCTTCTACAGAATTAGACATTGCATTGTCCTCACCTGTAATTTCATCGTTAAAATGCTCATCCTGAGGGTTTTCTTCAACCTCCACAATATTTACTTGAGAGGACGGAGTGATTTGTTCAACAGAAGCTATCGGCAATTCACTTGTAACTTCGGAGACAGTCTCTAAAGTCTTAGGCGCATCTTGTACTTCTGTATTCGCTTGATTGTCGAAAGAGGGAGACACAGGCAAGCTTTCTTGGGAATTAAAAGATTCGGGTTGAGATTCCCGAATTGCTTTGTCAGAAATTTCACTTTCTGGTTGTAATTGGAGCACAGTTTCACTATTCTTAACCGGCTCTTTTTGTTCAGTGTTTTGAGGAACACTTATGGTTTCGGAAGATGTAGGCTCATCTAAAACCTCATCTTGCAAAACAATTTTTTTGTTTGCTTTTGTATTTGAATCTTCGCTATTCATGTACAGATAGCTAACCACACCAACAGTGGAAACACCAACGACAACAGCAGCGATTTTCAAAATAGAGGAAGCACCTATACTTGAAGCCGAAGCTGCAGAATGCCCCAGAGAACTCGACACATTGGACCATACCGCTTTACTCGGAATAACCTCATGTGATTGAAGCTTGTCTCTGAACAAATCTTTTATAGGATCTTTATCGCTCATCTATTTTTAATATTCTTTCTTTTAAATAAGCTCTCGCCCTTAAATATTGAGATTTTGATGTGGATTCTTTTACACCTAAATGCTCAGCTATCTCTTGATGCGAAAAGCCTTCTATTGCAAACATGTTGAAGACTACTCTATACCCGGGAGGCATTTCTTGTATCTCTTTTATCAACTCGTCTGCTGACAGTTTTTCAAATATATATGCATTTGTTGAAAGCTTATACTCTTCTTGCTCCAACGGAGCATCAAATTTAAGCTTTTGATTCTTTCTTATTTGGTCTAGACATGTATTAACTACAATTCGTCTCATCCAACCTTCAAATGAACCTTTCTTACTATACTCAGGAAGCTTTGAGAAAACTTTAATCAATGCTTCTTGAAGTACATCCTCAGCTTCATCGTTGTTCTTCATATAACGCAGACAAACAGCGAAAAACTTTGGCGAAAAACTATCAAATAACTGCCGTTGAGCCCTTTGATTACCTTCAATACAACCTTGTATCAAGGATATTTCATCCATGGCTCTTATTATTAAGACTACAATTTATTTCTAAAAGTTGCATCAATGCTCAAATTCTGTTAATTGAAATAAAGATATTACAGGGTTGTGATCTGAAATCCTTGTCCATGTTTCACCTTTTTTTTCTACAGGTTCTTCAATCCAAAGTCTAGACTGCTTCAACCAAGTTGATGGTCTTAAAAGTATAAAATCAATCCATACCGGATTCCCTTGAAAAGAAAATAAATCTTGATCCGGAAAGTTTGCACTGTGTTTTACTTCTGAATCTAGAACCGAGACTTCAATATCCAAGGTTTTCTTCAAAAAAGCAAACAAATCTCCATGAGGTGTAAAATTAAAATCTCCAGCGAGTATTAATCCGCCTGATGAATCTAAAGAATCTGCAGCATTTTTTAAAACAATAATTTGCTGCTTTCGAATCAATTTGCATTTGTTTGAGGCTCCCGCCTGAAGATGAGTTCCAAAAACATCTACTCGCTTATTGTGAAAATCAAAAGCTACATGAACTAAGCCTTTCTTAGCAAGTTTATCCGAACCATTTCCTGAATTAAAGGAAATAAAGACCTCTTCCAAAAGAGGTTGCTTTGAAAAAATAAGTACACCAGATGAAACACCCCAAAATGAGATAGGCCCGCGAGATGTGTAATGAGGGTAAAACTGTTGTAATTTTTTTATCAGTGTCCGTTTTGCCTTTTTATGAAATACTTCTTGGAGAATTATAACGTCGGCACCTGTTTGCATTAAATATTCTCCGATTGGTTCAACACGTTTCATTTGATTGTCTCGCAATATTCCCGGGCGCAAAAAAACATTCCAGCTCAATACTTTCAATGGTGGCTTTTGCGAAAACACACTATTGGAGTTGATGAAGAAAAAAAGAAAAAAGAAAATTGATTGAATGTTCACCAAAACAAAGTTAAAGGAATAAAAACAACTAAAAGTTGGTACTTTTATTCTATGATTAAATGCTTCCTTCTACTCCTTTCATTATTCGTTTTAAAAAACAATTCTTTAAGTCAAGTCGAGGATTGGCGATTCGAAATTGCATTAAATGATCGCCTCTATCTACCTTTTTTTATTAAAAAAACCAATGCCTCAGAAATATATGTTGTTAATGGAAAAGAAAAAATTCCATTGTCTGTATCCATTGATAAAGACTCACTCATCTATCAATTTAATGAAATGGATAGCTATTTAAAGTTTGCCTTTAAAGATTCTAATAATATTCTTGGTTACTGGAGAGACAATAGAAAAGGAATAAGCTTTCCATTATCGGGAACGCAATCGCAAGGAACTAGATTTGAGGGTAAAGATACTGGGCGCAATGTTGAAGTGTTTTCTTCCTACCAGGTGATATTTGGAAATAGTAAAGATTCATGGCCGGCCATAGGTCTTTTTGAGCAAGATAAAAATAAGTTATCAGGTACATTTCTCACGGAAACTGGTGACTATCGCTTTCTAGATGGTAATGTTTTCGGTGACCGGATGTATTTATCGTGCTTTGACGGTGCACATGCTTTTGTGTTTACGGCAAAAATATTTGGTGATACCCTGCAAGGAAAATTCTATAGCGGTGCGTCCTATCAAACCAATTGGAAAGGAGTAAAAGATCATGAGGCTTCAATAGCTGACCCGAATGCATTGACTTATCTTAACGCAACCAAATATGATTTATCCTCAATGAAATTCCATTCGTTAAGATTCGGTCGAAAAAGAATTAACTTTAAAAATCACCCATTAACTGTACTACAAATTATGGGAAGCTGGTGCCCAAACTGCCTTGACGAAACCAATTATTTTAAGACCCTTCATAAAAAATATAATAAGCATGGATTGCAGATTGTTTCGCTTGGTTTTGAAAGTCAAAAAACAAAAAGAGGAAGGAAAAAGCACTTAAAAAAATTTTCAAAAAAAGCCAAGCTTCCATACCAAGTTTTACTCGCAGGAAGAGCAAGTAAAAAAGAAGCCTCCAAGCGTTTTTCTATGCTAAATAAGATTATAAGCTTCCCAACTACACTTTTCGTAAATAGTAATGGGGAAATTATTCATATTCATACAGGGTTTAATGGGCCTGCCACAGGAAGTATTTACAACATGTATAAAAAAGAAACAGAACGTATTATAGAATTAGAACTGTTGGACTAAAAATATCACCAGCTTCCACCAGCACCTCCGCCGCCGAAGCTACCACCCCCGAAACTCCCACCTCCAAAACTGCTTCCACCTCCGGAACTAAATCCCCCTCCGTAAAAAGTTCTTCCTCCGCGACCTCCATTATTTTTGCGACCAAAAATAAATACCAAAATGAAAATCGGGATAAAAATAACGAGTAATAAAATATCAACCCAGCTCATTTCGTTCGCCTTTGTCTCGTATTCCTCTGCACTATACTCACCGTTGGCTAAATCGATTAATACCCCAACACCATTATTTACACCATTGTAAAAATCACCTTCCTGAAACCTGGGGATTACATCATTGTTAATGATGGTCCAAGTTGTTGCATCTGGAATTGCCCCCTCTAATCCTTCTCCAATTGCAATAAAGGTCTTACGTTCACCCTCTCCTCCAGTTGGCTTAATAAGAAAAACAACTCCATTATCCTTTTCTTCTTGACCAACACCCCAGGACTCTCCAATACCCGTCGCGTATTGTTCAGGGTCGTAACCCATAAGATCGTCAATAACAAGGACTACTATTTGATTGCCCGTGCTGTCTTCAAAACTTCTAAGCCTCTCCTCTATTTTTTGGGCCTGTTGAGATGACAGAAAACCTGGCATTTCCTTAGAAATATTGTTATATAGTTTAAAAGGAACGGGAGCTGAAGGCAATTTGGACTGTCCAAAAAATGTAAAAATTATGGTTAGAACGAAAAGGCCTGAAATTAAAAATGTTTTTTTCATTTTATTTAGATTGATCCGCTCCAAAAGAGATGTCGTTACTCAATTCATTCGTATCATCAGACTGAAAAGGGAAATGCGACTTGAGCTGAATTCCTGACTGCTCAATAGCTTGAACAAGTCCTTCCGTAAATTTTTCAACTTTAAAGCTTTCAATAAGCTTGTTTTTAATGTCATCCCAAAAATCCTCAGCTACAACAGCATCTATTCCTTTATCACCAATGATTGCCAACTTCTTGTCTGTTATTGCCACATAAATTAACACACCATTTCGTAGCTCCGTTTCGTGCATTTTAAGCTTTTCGAACGTCTCAATAGCTTTACTTACAGGCTCCCCTGAACACTTGTCGTCAACGTGCAAACGTATTTCACCTGAGGTGTTTAGTTCTGCATTGGCAATTGCGTCCTGTATTGCTTGTTTTTGAATTTGTGAAAAAAAATCTTTAGAAAACACGCTATTAATCAAAGTTTACTTCAGGAGCATTCTCAGCTCCTTTATTCGCCTGGAACCCTTCTTTTTTAGGAAACTCCTCTTCATTCAATATCATACTCGTGAAAAACCCTCGAATATAAGTGTTATAGATTTTGACAGTGGCGTTGTAATCTTTTCGGGATTTATTGATTCGGTTTTCAGTTCCTTCCAATTGAGCTTGTAAAGCACCAAAATTTTCTGTAGACCTAATTTGCGGATAAGCCTCAAATGCCAAATTTATTGCAGTATTTATTTTTTTTCCCATAAATTCCATGTCCTCTGGGGTTTTTGCATTGACGATTCCTGCTCTGGCTTGTGTTACCTCAGTCAATATGCCTTTTTCGTTTTCCGCCGCACCCTTTACAGTTGCAACCAATTGAGGAACCAAATCTGCGCGCCTTTGATATGCTGCACCAACATCATTCCAGGACTGATCTAATGTTTCTTGCAATCCTACCGCTTTGTTATAGGTTCCGCTATAGCTAAAAACAACCACCAAAACCAAAACAAGGATTCCGACGATTACTAAATATGATTTTTTCATTTATTATATTTTATTTGTTGTAAATGTATAAGTTTAAAGCTTTGAAGCGCTTTATTTTTCTGTTTTTTTTTCGTTTTTCATTTTATAAAATACTGTATTTTAGATGTTTATAACATCTTGTCCAGGCTTATTTCAAGCGCAAAAAGAGCAGCACTTGGCTAAAATTTCATAAACTTTGTAAAGTGCACCTTCAGCCTTTCTAACGTTTTTGAATCACTGATTAATCGTTCATCAAC
>JAKMFD010000080.1 GCA_022425625.1 Crocinitomicaceae bacterium
TTGTGATCGAGACAGGATTCGAACCTGTGACCGTCTGCTTAGAAGGCAGATGCTCTATCCAGCTGAGCTACTCGACCAATAAAAAAGGGGGATGGGTTACATCCCCCATGTCGGGGTGGCAGGATTCGAACCTGCGACCTCCTGCTCCCAAAGCAGGCGCGATGACCGGGCTACGCTACACCCCGATGAATTAGTCATCTTCAGTTTTCCAAATAATTTGGAAAGTGCGTGCAAAAGTAATCATTTTAATTCCTTTTACAAACATTGCGGAGAGACGGGGATTCGAACCCCGGGTACCCGGTTAGGGTACGCTTGTTTAGCAAACAAGTCCTTTCGGCCTCTCAGGCACCTCTCCAATGTTCAATGAACGGAGGGCAAAAATAAGGATTCTAATGCTTAGAATAAAAAAAAAATGAATTTTTTTAGTGGTAGATGTATTTCCCTTTTTCACCATCAATGGTGACCTGTGCTTTGTCAGCTGATTCGACGCGTCCAATCACCTTTGCTTCCACACCAAACCGTTCAGATATTGCAATTATTTCTGACGCATATTCTTTGGGTAAATAGAGCTCCATACGGTGCCCCATATTAAAGACTTTATACATTTCTTCCCAGTCTGTTTTTGATTCTTTTTGAATCATATCAAATAGCGGAGGTATTTCGAATAAATTGTCTTTAATGATGTGAAGGTTTTTTACGAAGTGTAAAATTTTGGTTTGTGCGCCACCTGAGCAGTGAACCATTCCATTTACTTTTCCTTTACATTCTTTAAGAATCGCTTTGATGATCGGGGCATAAGTCCTCGTAGGGGATAGAACAAGCTTACCAACGTTTATGGGACAATTATCTATAATATCTGTTAAGGTTTTAGATCCGCTATAAACGAGCTCTTCTGGGACCTGTGGATCAAAGCTTTCTGGGAATTCATTTGCTAGTGTTTTGTTAAAGACATCATGCCGCGCACTCGTCAAGCCGTTGCTTCCCATACCACCATTGTATTCATTTTCATAGGTAGCCTGACCATAAGAAGACAACCCAACAATGACATCTCCAGGCTGGATATTGTCATTGGAAATGACATCACTTCTTTTCATTCTCGCAATCACCGTGGAATCCACTATAATTGTTCTAACCAGGTCGCCAACATCTGCAGTTTCTCCTCCTGTAGAGTGAATTTCAATACCATATCCTCGGAGGTCTTCTAAAAGCTCTTCTGTACCATTGATAATTTGCGAGAGTACTTCTCCTGTAATGAGGTTTTTATTTCTTCCAATAGTTGAAGATAATAGGATAGGCCCTGTGGCACCCACACATAGTAAATCATCTAGATTCATGATCAATGCATCTTGAGCAATACCTTTCCAAACACTAACATCCCCCGTCTTTTTCCAATACATGTAAGCCAATGATGATTTTGTACCTGCCCCATCTGCATGCATAATACAACAGTATTTTTCATCCCCCGTTAAATGGTCAGGAACTATTTTACAGAATGCTTGGGGAAAGAGTCCTTTATCTACTTTTTTGATGGCATTATGAACATCTTCTTTTCCTGCGGAAACTCCTCTTGATTGGTATCGATTGTCTGACATATACTTTCTAATTGCAACAAAGTTAGAAAATTGGGTTGGTCTAAGCGCGTTTGAATTCTAAAAGTTATTTTACGCGTTCAAAAAGTAATTCAACTTCTGGATCAAAAACAACGAACTTAATTGGATAACTTGTAATAATGTCCTTTTGTGTTGATGCTTGTGAAACATGTAATGTTCTTTTAATAGTGGGACCTTCTGTGCAGTGAATTTCTATTTTAAAAGGAAAAGTAAATATGTTCTCTTTTTGATGGACATGAAGGGCAAGCTTTCTATTCTCAACATTTGCATCGATTTTGAGCTTGGGATGTCCAGCAGTATGAAGCCACTGCTTAAAAAACCAATCAAGGTCAGTTCCCGAAATTTCTTCGACTACATTTTGAAAGTCTTTTGAATCGGCATTTGACAATTGATACTTTTGATAATAGGCGCGTATGGCCTCGTGAAAGAGTTCTTCTCCGATCTCGCCTCTAAGCATGTGCAAAACCCATCCACCTTTTTGATAGCTATTGGGGTTCAATAAATCCATCAAGTTTTTGTAGGATTGATCTACGATAGGGTGTCGATATCTTTTTTCGAAAGAAACAATTCTTTTACGATCTTTTTTTAGTTGCTCCTTAAAGGCTTGCTTTCCCTTATTTTGTTCGATATAAATATTGGTCAGGTAGGTCGCAAAACCTTCACTCAGCCAGAGATGAGACCAATCTTTTTCAGTAGCTGAATTCCCAAACCATTGGTGTGCAATCTCATGTGCAATTAGGTCCTCGGCGTTCCCACTACCGTCTAGTGCATTTTCATCATAGAAGATACATCCGGCATTTTCCATACCGCCAAATCTTGTCGTTGATTGAACATTGTCAAGTTTTTCAAATGCATAAGGACCAATGTATTTAGAAAAGAAATCAAGTATACTCGGCGCCATACTCAGGTCTTTATTGGCCTCTTTTTCACTCTCAGGGTAAGTAAAACTCTTTACCGTTGTTCCATTAATTGTTCCCGATACAGATTGATTTAATTCTGCAATACCTACGACCATTACCTTAGTGGGGATTGGGACTGTCGATGCATAGTGAAAAGTTTTTCTTTTTTTCTTTTTTTGAACTGAGATAAGCCCTCCATTTGCGACAACAGTATACTTTTGAGGGGCATTTACAATATACTCAATACTCGATTTATCTGAAAGATGATCGTTGCAAGCGAACCAGTTTTGAGCTCTATTTGGCCAATTGTCTCCAAAAAAAGTGCGCGCACCAAATTTATTCTTCCCTATAACAAGTCCATCCTCTGGAACTCCTTTAAAGTTGACGCTGAGTTCATAGTAATGGTCCTTCGAAGGTTGTTCGATTGTAACATATAAGCTATCGTTTTTATGAATGAAGCTAGAGGCATATCCTGAAACGATTAATGAAGAGACTTGCATTCCTTTCCCCTTTTTGTTTCGTGATTTCAGATTGAAAACGATTGGTTTTTGAGTGTTTATATGTGAAAAAGAGATGTTTTCTAATACTTTAATTGTATCATCAACGTCGTTCACAGAGAGCTCGATTTTATAATGTTTTACGTCGATTTGATTTATTTGCGCATAAAGTTGATTGGCAAACAAGAAAAGAACAAAACCAAAAAATATTTTGAGGTACATGGAATATAAAGGTACGTTATTTAAACCCTCGAGATTTCTTAATGTTTTCGTAGGCTTCTTGAATTTTCATGAATTTTTCTTGAGCACCTTTTTGATATTCCTCGCCCATTGAAGCTACTTTATCAGGGTGATGCGCAATGGCCATTTTACGATAGGCTTTTTTAACTTCGTCGTTTGAAGCACTAGCTTCAACACCCAGTATTTTGTAGTCAGAATTCACATCACGGTAAAACATGTTTTTCAGACTGATGAACTCTTGATTTGAGACACCGAGAAGTTGAGCTATATTTTGAATGCTCGTCATTTCAGATTCTGCAACATTTCCATCGGCTTTGGCAATTCCAAATAGGTAGTGGACAAGCTGAACACGGACTTCAGCAGGCATACGATTTCTTATATCATTGCAGATTTCTTGAAGTGGAATATTATTAGAATCAAGAAATTGCTTCAATACTTGAAGGTGTCTTGAGTTAAATTGATTGCCAAATTGTTGGGAGAAAAATTGTTTTACGTAATCAAGTTCTGCTTTCAATACTTTTCCATCTGCTTTCATCACTGCAGCTGATAAAGCCATGAGCATTGTAGGGATGTCATATTTCGAAGACGATTGTCTGTAAAACTCGAATGGGTCCTGGGAAAAGCCGCCTCGACTACCTTGGCCACGCTGTTGTTGTATCCTTCCACTTTCAAAAAGTGAAGCAATAATGTAAGCTATAGCTGCCATCCAAAACCGCTTGGTTACCATATAAACGAAGAAAGCAATAAGTAATTTCTGCAATGAATGATGGGTTAAATGAAAAAGGGGGCTGCTGCCCCCTTATAAACTTATGAAATTTGTTCGATATTGCGTTCTACAAAATCGTTAAGTGCCTCACCTTTAAGCAAGCCTTGAGCAAGAAGTGCAAGGTCTGTAAGCTGCTTGACCATTTCTTTTTGTGCAGGTTCCTCTTTTTCAAGAAGCACATTTACTTTTGGGTGATTCGCATTAACAACTAAATGATGCATTTCAGGGAAGGCACCAAACATGCCACCGCCTCCCATACGCTGTTGCTCCATCATTCTTCTCATGAATTCAGGTTGCGTAATGATAATTGGAGCCTCATCTTCTGACATAGATTCAAATTGAACCATGAATTTTTCTTTATTCACATGGGCTTCAAATACAGGCTTCAACTTCTCCTCATCTTCTTTAGAAAGCTTGGATGGTATGTCTTCTGATTTTTTAATCAGTTTATCTAGAGAGTCTGCATCTACTCTTGAAAACGTTATGTTTTCATTTGTAGTCTCTAATTTTTGTATCCAATGTGACATTAAAGGACCGTCAAGATGAAGGACATCATAGCCTCTATCCTTTGCTTTCTTGACAAATGAAAACTGCTCTTCTGCGTTATTGGTGTAAAGACAAACAGTTTTTCCGTCCTTATCTGTTTGAAGCGCACTGATTTTCTCTTTGTATTCCTCAATCGTAAAGCATTCATTTTCTGTATTTTTCACCAAACAAAATCCTTTGGCCTTATCGGAAAACTTATCATCAGACAGCATTCCATATTGAACAAAGATTTGAAGGTCATTCCATTTTTCTTCAAAATCTTTTCGGTCTTTTTTGAACATCCCTGCAAGCTTGTCAGCTACCTTTTTTGTGATGTGTGAAGATATTTTTTTCACATTGCTATCACTTTGTAAATATGACCTTGAAACGTTTAGCGGAATATCAGGTGAATCGATGACTCCATGCAAAAGGGTTAAAAATTCTGGAACGATTTCCTCGACGCTATCTGTAATAAATACTTGATTTGAGTATAAATTAATCTTGTTGCGCTGAACCTCTACGTTCTCTTTTATTTTAGGGAAATAAAGAATTCCAGTTAGGTTAAAAGGGTAGTCAACGTTGAGATGAATGTGAAATAGTGGATCGTCAAAAGTAGATGGGTAAAGCTCCTTGTAAAAGGATGCGTATTCTTCATCTTTGAGGTCCTTTGGTTTCTTTGTCCACGCTGGAGTTGGATTGTTGATGTAGTTTGGCACCTCCACAGCTACTCTTTTGAGTTTGCCATCTTCTTCTTTTTCTCCTTCAGGAGAGTCAATATATTCTGTTTTCGTTCCAAATAAGATAGATACTGGCAAAAACTTACAATATTTATTAAGTATACCTGCTATTCTTTCTTTTTCGAGAAATTCTTTCGATTCCTTAGTGATATGAAGAACAATCTCAGTCCCTCTATCTTTTTTGTCGATATCTGTTATTGTATATTCTGGATCTCCATTTGATTCCCATTGCACAGCCTGTGAGCCCTCGTGTCTTGATAAGGTTTTAATTTGTACTTTATCTGCAACCATAAATGCAGAGTAGAAGCCAAGTCCAAAGTGTCCAATGATCTGCTCAGCACCTTCTTTGCCTTCATATTTCTTTACGAATTCCTCTGCTCCTGAAAAAGCAATTTGATTGATGTATTTATCAATTTCCTCGGCAGTCATTCCAATACCATTATCTTTAATTGTAATGGTTTTCTTTTTCTTGTCAAGGATAACCTCAACTTGAAGATCTCCTAATTCTCCTTTGAATTCTCCATTCGAGGAAAGGAATTTTAATTTTTGTGATGCATCTACGGCATTTGACACAAGCTCACGAAGAAAAATTTCATGGTCTGAGTAGAGAAATTTTTTGATAATCGGAAAGATGTTTTCCGTTTGAACATTTATATTTCCAGTTTTCATATTTATTTTTTCATACTCATTCGCAATTGGCATGCCATTATGAAAAATATGACACTTTGTCTGAGTTGTCTGCAATAAAATGTCAAATCAAGGAAATTCTGACCTCAAAACTTGTATTTTTGTTGTGATGATGGTCATTGAAACGATATTTCCTTTACTTGTTTTTTTGGGGATAATGGTGTTGATTTCGCGAGGAGCCTTCTTTAAGTTTAGTCCATTTTCGAGCTATTCTTTACAACTTGCCTTTTGTATTAAGTCCCTAGCTGGATTGGTTGTTTTTTATTTGTATTCAGAATATTACCCAGTGCGATCAGAAGCTGATACGTTTAAATATTTTGATGACAGTTATTATATGGCTAAGGCATTTTGGGAGCATCCAGTTGATTATTTCCAAATGCTTTTGGGGATTGATTGTAACACCGAATATTTCAACACAAATTATTTCAATCACATGTCCAATTGGGTACGTTCTTATGACAATGGGTTGTTTAATGATAACCGTTTAATTATTCGTTTGAACGCCTTATTTCGAATATTTTCTTCAGGAAATTACCATGTTCATTCGCTCTGTTTTAATCTCATTGCATTTATTGGAAGCCTACAATTGGCCAAGGTATTTTATGCTGTTTCGAAGTCTAAGCTGAAAAGCTATTTAGTTGTTTTTCTTATTCCCTCAGTTGTTTTTTGGAGCTCAGGTGTTTTTAAGGAGTCCATCTTGATATATGGTTTAGGGACCTTTTTGTTTTATTTTTATCAATTTTCCATTGGAAACAGAAGTAGGACAGGCATATTCTTTTTATTGTTTTCTTCTGGTGTTTTGGTCGTTATGAAACTTTACATATTTGCTGCTTTTTTACCCGTATGTATTGCGTTTTATTTTACCAGAAATCGCAAGAAAATATTTTTGTCATATGTGCTCTTATTTACCCTCTTTTTGGCTATTGGATTGGTGTTAGATGCCCTGGTGCCTCGTTATAGTTTTATTCATCTAATTGTAGATAAACAAAGAGATTTCATAAATCTATCAAAGTTCTTTGAGGTCAATAGCGCATTTCAAATGGAATATTTACAACCTACATTATTTTCTCTATTGACAGCGGCACCAGCGGCACTGCTTAATGTCTTTACGAAACCCTGGTTAAGTGAAGTGAATAGTTTTTTATTTATACCTCCTCTTATTGAGAATTTATTCGTTATCTCTCTTGCAATATTTTGTTTGATTTGGCGCAAGAAAATTTCAGATAAGCAATTAAAGTTTGTATTTCTCTGCTTCTCCTTTACTTTAATTGTATACCTCGTCATTGGTTTAACAACGCCAATAACAGGAGCTCTAGTTCGCTATAAAATCCCCGCCTTACCGTTTTTATGGATGGCTCTTTTAATTCTTATAGATACTCAAAAATTCCCGAAAGGGCTTAAAAATCATAAAACATACCAATGGGTAAATTCATTTTTATAACTGGAGCAAGTTCTGGATTCGGAGCGGCTACGGCACATCTATTCGCAGAGAAAGGTTATGACTTAGTTTTGATGGCTCGACGAGAGCAGAAGCTTCACGAGTTGGTTCAAAAACTACCGAAACAAACAGAAGCGCATATTCTTGTAGCTGATGTTTGTGACCAATCAGCTGTCGCTTCGGCTGTAGCATCACTTCCGAATCATGTCCTTGACAGCCTTTCTATATTGGTAAATAACGCTGGCCTCGCCGTAGGAAAGGGTTCAATAGATCATGGGTTAATTGATGACTGGGATCGCATGATTGATACAAATCTCAAGGGATTATTGTATGTATCTCAAAGCATTATCCCCATCCTAAAGGCAAATGGATCTGGTCACATTGTTAATGTTGCTAGTATCGCTGGTAAGGAGGTTTATCCTGGGGGAAATGTCTATTGCGCAACCAAGCATGCAGTTGATGCCTTATCCAGATCTATGAGGATTGATTTAGTGAATCATAAAATAAAAGTAACAAATTTGGCGCCAGGAGCTGCGGAAACTGAATTTTCTGTTGTTCGTTTTAAAGGTGATGAGAAAAAGGCTAAATCCGTCTACTCGGGCTACGATCCTCTTGTTGCCAAAGATATCGCAGAAACACTTTGGTTTATTTGTTCACGCCCCAAACATGTGAATGTAAACGATTTAACACTAATGGCCACCGCCCAGGCTTCAGCTGCTGTTTTCGCAGATTAAATTTATTCAATTTTTACCCAAACAAAGTTGTCCATATCTGCATTTTCAGCCTCAGATTTGAGTTGTATTTTTCCGTCCTCCATAACGATTAGGGTCAGGTATTTTTCTTTTGTGTTTTTACCTTCTTGATCCTTTCCCTCAATTAATACGAGATCACAGATGCCTTTGACCTTTTTTGAAGCACGGTCTGAAAAAAGCATTTCCCTTTCTTGCCCCATCATATTTATGGTAAGACTCCCTTTTTTAATTTTTAGCGTTATTGATTCCATTTGTTTGCGCACCTCGTCTGGAATTTTTTCATCAGCTGATGTAACACCTTTAACAATCATAATTTGATTTGTCGCATCAACATCTAAGTGATAGCTTCCGTTATAGGGACCAATCAAATTTTGAGAGAATGTAAAACTTATAAAAAAGAGACTTAAAGAGAACAATATATATTTCATACCCCTAATATAAATAATTTGCTGATAATTAAGCATTCATTTTGGGATACAAAAAAACCCAGTAAAACTGGGTTTTTGAGGTCTCGAGCGGATTCGAACCGCTGTAACCGGTTTTGCAGACCGGTGCCTAAGCCACTCGGCCACGAGACCATTTTGATTTAAGCGAAGCCAAAAATACAAAAATCCGAACAACCACTCAACACTATTTTGTTTTGATTATTCTTTTATTTATAAAGTGACCGTTTATGTTCGCCGATATGTAGTAAATGCCCGAAGGAACTGACGTGCCATTGCTTTTACCATCCCAGTATAATGTATGATTTTTGAAGTTTCCAAACGAGTGCACTTCAGTGCCTAAAGAATTATAGATAATAACATTGGAACTTTGAATCGGGTCATTAAATTCTATATGAATGCCCGCTTCGAAAAATGGATTTGGATACGCTTTTATTTGCCCGTCATTAGCTAATGAAATGTCATTTAAGCCAACCGTTGTGAGCTCTGAAAGATCATAGGACTCGTCTCCTTCCTCATAAGGTAAATACTGAAGGTAAGTAACGAACATTTCGTCTGTAGTATTCAAGCCAAACTGAACTGCCTGCGGAGGAGAGAAAGGGTTGTGAATATTAGAAGCAGTATTGTCATAAGTTCCATATGCTCTAAGTCGAGATCCTGCAGGAAGTTTTTGAAGATACCTGAATTTGTAAAAATCTTGCCAGTCAAAATCCCAATGTGGAATATGAATTAAAGGTAAAGTGTCTTGTCCCGGTTTTACTGCATAAGCTCCGATTTCTTTTCCTAAAAGATGCATATGTGGGAAGATTGAAAACAATGAATAATCGGTAGGCGTTGTTCCCGTATATGGATATACTGCGTTTACATTTGTTATTTGATTTGCCGGTAAATTAAAGGTGTAATTGATCAATAAGGGTTCCGATATTACCTCCCTTACATCAGTTTCTCCAGGAGGGTAAAAATGGAAAATCACCTTGGTACTGTCTAAAATTCCAAAGCTCCCAATAGGGTAGTGCATATTTAGATAGATATTAGCTCCTGGAGCCACGGTTACCCCCAGCTTTACGGGATCTTGATTGGGAAAAATGATTGGGGTAGATCCTGGAGTGAATCCGCCAACAAGTTTTGTCTGAAGGCTTGAAGGGCTTGCGCAATCACCTCCTGTTGTATCTGTAACTTCAGTACCATTTTGATCTACATAAACAAGAACGTGATGAACAATTTCCGGATTTCCAGGAATAACTTCGACTGCTTTTATGATTCTTTCTTCAGTTAGATTGGCAGGTAATGAGAAGCATACATAATCATCATTTGCTATGGCTTTGCTTGAATAGGTCGGTATTTGAACCTCTAGGTCCCCATTCCCGAGAATGCTTCCCTCATTGAAGACAGGGGGTGGTGGTGTTTCTGTAGGATTACCCTCTGGATATCCTGAAGTCATCCAGTTTAAAACCGTTTCTTTTTCAGTTGAACTTAAGGTGCGGTCATGTAAAAATTCAGCAGAAGGATTGTTAGGAGGCCAAGGTGGCATTTGATCTTGATATACAGCATCGTAAATTGAGCTCGCAACAGCAGCAACATCATTATATTCAACCAATGGGAATGGACCGCCTCCACCCTGATGGTGACATTTTGCACATTTTTCATAAAAAATTGAAGCGACTTCTCCGCTCCAAGTTTGTCCGATTACGCAATATGAAGTGAAAATAAAAAGAGTTAAGAAAACTGATTTCATGATTTAATTTTTTAGAAAATTAAGCATTTAAGCCGACTATAGAAAATCAATTTTTTATTATTGGTATGGTAATGATTTTCTCTTTGTAGCTCATTTGCAATAGATACATTCCAGAATTGAGATGATTGAGTTCTTGAATATGTGTTATCCCCTCGATAGACATTCCGTCAAGTAAAACTTTACCATTCGGAGTCAGTATTTTAAACATAGTTTGTAATGGTAATCGCAAATAAAGGTCATTATAAAAAGGATTTGGCCATACTTCGGTTTCAAATTCATTGTCATAAAGAGTAGCGCAATTTTCAACGATTATTTCTTGGAAAATATTAGAAATGCAACCTGAATTATCGAAAGTATAGGAGATGGTATGTGTTCCAAGCCCCGAAATTGAGGGGTCAAAGATATTTTGTTGAACACCTGTCCCTGAGAAGACACCTCCTTCGGGTTCTGCGAACAATGTAAAGCTATTTGCGGTGTCACAGATTATACTCGGGAGTTCCATAAGTAGGTCTTGATAATTTCCTATTGTAATTAAAATTTCTGATGTATCTGGACATGACCCGAAGGTTTGATGCATAATGTTATAGCTCCCTAGTTCCGATTCATTTGTGTTGATTGCGCCAGTATTAATATCAATGGATAAACCAGTTTCAGATGAATAAATCCCTTCTTGTAAGTTATCACTTTCAATAATTGAATCTCCTATGCATAATATATTGTTTCCATAGTTAAATGTGGCGTCATTTATGTCATTGAAAATAACAGTAACGGAATCCGAATAGTTTGATGAACAGCCATTCGTGTTTGTAAAGCTCAAAAAAGCAAGGCCCGAAGCATCAATCATTACACTATCTGTATTCGAGATATTTTCATTATTTAAGAACCATGAAAAAGTTCCTTCGTTTTGATTAGAGCTTAGATAAAAGGAAGCGCCATCGCAAAAGATTAAAGAATCAGAGGTAACATTTAATGTGACATTACTTAAGGGTAAATTAAAATTAACCTCATAATGATTGAGCCCAAAACAGGACAATGGAATATCTGAAGTTGCTTTAACTGCAAGCGCATATGTTCCAACTGGTATGTAACCTGAAAAGAGGCCCTGTTCGCATGAATTAAACCCGTTAGATTGCAGAAGCTGAGGGATATTACAATTTTGAATATCAAAAAGTTCCAAAGTGATCGGAAATTCCGATTGAACGCCAATATTATAAGTCCCTGCTTCATTTATATTGAAGCGATACCAATCATAATCTTTTAATCCATTATCAACCCACGTAGATCCATAAACACTTTCATAACAACTTACATCTTGATATTCTGGCTGCGCTGAATAACAACCTCCATTTGTGTTTGATCCACAGTCTTCATCTTCTACAGTGCTATTGATTCCGGGTGTAATGCTGCATTGTTCAAAGGCTTCTAAACAAATAGAGAAATTCATGGTGTTCGGAATCCAATCGTGCCAGTCGTAAATACGAATAAAATAAGTATTGCCAACAACGAGATTACTCAAGGTCGTTGCTTCGGTCCCACCATCATAACTCGTGTTTACACAACTCAAGGAATTCAGGTTGGAACATGAGCCATCGAATATTTCTAAAACGGCATCTAATTCGTCTGAACCAATGACTTCAATACTCGCGGCATTTGTATTAGCAACGAATTGGTACCAAACATCATTGTTGGCAGTGCCATCACATGCGGGGAATGAAGGATTGGCAACAACCAAGCTTCCTGTCTGAGGGATACACGAGCCATCATGGTTTAATATGCTTGCTGTTTCACAGTCATCATTTAAGGTACTTGGTAAGGAGGAATAATAGGTGAATGAGTCAATTCCAATATAGTTTGAATTACTCCCGTTGGGTCCTGCGTCAGTAACGTAATATCGAAAGGCAATACGCCCATTTGTGGGTGCAGCTAATCCAGATATAACAACAGTATACTGTGTCCAAGTATCTGGATAACCACTAGAAGTTAGATTGGGATTAATACTTAAAAGTACCGAGGTGAAATCTCCTACATCTTCAGGCGAAAAACCGGTATGTATAGAATTGCCAGATGAACTAAACCTTACCTCCAATCTATCAGGGAACACGGGTGTAAACTCTTTCCTTTTTGAGTAGAAAGTAAGTATGTCGCCATTGTTAAATGTTCTTGAGGGAGAAACGGCCCAATTACTTATTGTTGCAGGACCAGTAGCATTAGAACTCTCATATCCAACACCCAAAAATGACTCAGGAGCACCATCATGAGCATTCATGTTCAAGGTATTCCCCTGCTCCCAATTCAGGTTTGGCGTTTCGCTATTATTTAAAAAGTACCAATCGTTAAGGTTGCCTATGTCATTAAAGCCTTCCGTAAATGTTTGACTCCAACTAAAGAGGCCAGTCCAACAACAGAAAATGACCAATAATGACCTTACTGTCATTCTTTTATTTTATCAATTGTAACTTTAATGTTTTCGATAACATTCCTTTGGTGGATTCAAGTTGAATGAGATAACTTCCGTTTTTAAACATTGATAAATCAAGTGTCATTCCGTTTACAGAAGTTTCTTGTGTTTTAAGCACCTGACCTTGAAGGTTCAAAATTCTAATTTTACTAAAAGCAAAGGAAGCATCAATCGTTGTTTTTCCATGAGAAGGATTGGGATAAATCATGAAATCTGATTCACTGATCTCCAAAATGCTAGAAGAAGAGCATATTTCATCAACAGGATTACCATCACAATCGTCAATTGCATATAATAAGGCCTCTTCACTAGGTTCATTTTCTGGTTGTAAAGGTGTTTCATCACAACCTAATTGAAGCACAAGGAAATCTCTGATGAAGTTTACGGTTAAATTCATTAATCCAGCATCGCCTGCATAGGGTACATGTCCTGCCCCCTCATAAGTGTAGAAATATTCTTCAACTCCTACAGCGCAAGCGCGCTCATGTAACATTCTACTACCATCAAGATACATAAGGGGAATACCTGGGTTTACAATACCTCGGTTGTAAGTAACTGTGCCATCATTTGTCCCGTGAAACGAACACAAGGGGACATCACCTGCCTCCATCCAACTATATCGAGCTAGTGCACCACAGCCATTTATGACCCCATGCACATTTGAGGAGTAACCAGGATTTCCACTTGTCCCTTCAATACCACCTAGGGCATTTATGGTTGGTCCGTCAAGATAATCTTCAATTTCACATGCATCGTTGAGGTAACCTACATGAAGTGCGGTAATGGCTCCTGCAGAGCTGCCACCAATAAAAATATTATTTGTGTCAATTTTATATTGATTTGTGGTTTGTTTGTCTTTATAAAAATAACGTATCGCAGCTCTTAAATCTTGAGTAGCACGAACTACAGCCTTAACCGCATTTGCTGAGTCAATAGGAAAGAAACCTAATCGATAATTTATTGAGGCACAAGCATAACCTTTTTTGGCAAATCGTTCTGAAAACGTAACCATATCAAAGTCTGTTTTGTCGCCACCAATAAAACTTCCTCCATGAACCCAAATTAATAATGGACGCTCTGTTTCAGTATCTCCCTCTGGCTCATAGAAGTCCATTTTTAAGGTGTATTGTCCACCGGTCCAGGTCGCATTTTGACCAAATTCTATATCAGAGGTTAATGTGAAGTCACTAAAAACATCACTTGCATATCTGCCATCCGTACATGGCGACTGTGCATTCATTAAAAAGGTTCCAGCTAGGAACAAGAGCAATAATAAAGATTTCTTCATAATATATTTATAGTTTAAAGTTATGCCTCCATAAGCATTTTAATATCAAGATATTTTGTGATTTATTTTAGTCAATAAAAACACAGAACACTTTGCTGTAATAATTAAATGCGATAATATTTTGAGACCTTGTCTATAAATATATTAATTATTGTCCGAAAAAAATTAAAGTAATTAAGATTTTCAGGCTCTTTATGAACGTATCAATTTAGCGCCAATACATTGGTTTCTTCAATTTCGGCATCCAAATAGCTTTGGACAATATCAATTGCATTATCAATAACATCACTCAATGCAACAATATACGTACCCTCTTCAGCTAAGGAAATCGCATGTTTGATAGCTTCTATCTCCAAAGAAACCACCTCATGTGTAACAGAAGCATCTCCTTCTTTAAGCCCTTCAAGTATGAGATTTATGATTTCACTTTCTGTTCTTCCACGCAGGTGTTTTTCCTGTCGAATAATAACATGATCGAACATACGAGCCGCAATAACAGCACACTCTTTAATGTCCTTATCTCTGCGGTCACCTACACCAGATATGATTCCTATTTTTCTAGTTGCATCAATACTTCCGAGGTAATCTTCGATACCTCTATAGCTTGTTGGGTTGTGCGCAAAATCAATGAGAACCTTAAATTTCGAGAATTCAAAGATGTTCATTCTTCCTGGAGTTTGTGCTGCACTAGGTATGAATGTGGCAAGAGATAATTTAATCCCCTCTGTTTTAAATCCGTAAAGGTACGCTGACAGCGTTGCGGCTAAAACATTTGCAATCATGAATTTAGCCTTACCATTCATTGTTAATGGAATGTGTGTCGCTCTTTCTACTCTTATTTTCCAATCTCCTTTTTTAATGGTGATAAAACCATTTTCGTAAATGGCTGCAATTCCACCTTCGGAACAATGCTCAATAATAGCAGGGCAGTTTTCATCTAAACTGAAAAGTGCTACATTACAAGAGAGTGATTTTGCAATTTCAAGACAATTTTCATCCTCTCCATTTAATACAGCCCAACCATCCTTTTTAACACTTTCAACAACTACAGATTTAACTCGTGATAAATCTTTAAGGTCGTGAATATCACTTATGCCTAGGTGGTCCTCTTGAATATTAGTAATTACACCAATATCACAGACTTTAAAACCTAGTCCTGATCTCAATATGCCACCTCTAGCTGTTTCAAGAACAGCGAATTCAACATTTGGATCCTTTAGTATGTACTCTGCACTAATTGGCCCAGTCGTATCTCCTTTTTCCATCATATGATTCTGGATATAAATACCATCAGACGTTGTAAATCCAACCTTATAATTGTTGTTTTTTACAATGTGTGCAATCAACCTAGTCGTTGTTGTTTTACCATTCGTTCCTGTAACAGAAATTATTGGTATTCTTGATGGCTTCCCTGGAGGATAGAGCATGTCAATCACAGGTGCTGCAACATTTCTCGGGAGCCCTTCGGATGGTGCAAGGTGCATTCTAAAACCTGGGGCCGCATTCACCTCAAGAATAACCCCACCATTCTCTTTTAAAGATTGTGTTAGATTGGGAGCCATTATGTCAATCCCACAAATATCTAGTCCAATGACTCTTGAAATGCGCTCTGCGATAAATACATTT
>JAKMFD010000082.1 GCA_022425625.1 Crocinitomicaceae bacterium
AAATCAAGTACTACTTTATCATTTCGTATCCCATCTTCAAAAACATAATCTAATGCTTTACTATATAATAATTCTGCGCATTTTGGATTAGTCTGAAAGAAGCTTTCCATGCGCATCTGAAAGTTTAGCCCCAATAATTCTTCTTGTATAACATCTTTTCCAAAAAGTAAATTGCTTTGACCATTTTCTATTTTTGCCCTATCTGCAACATTATCATTTACGGTATGCAATAATCCCGCTACACGATCTCCGAATAAATCTTTTATAAAGTCTGCAAAACGCTGTAAATTAAATTTATTTAGGTTTTCCGATGATGTAACTAGGTTAACAAGTAGCTGATTGGACGAAAAAGATTTTCTTACGACAATATGTCTAAAAAAACCTGTTTTTTTAGGTGGATGCCAAGCACTAAGGCCAGATTGTTTCAAATACTCGCGTACGAGATGCAGCTTATCCTCCCATTCTTTATCAAATAAACCGGATGCTTTATTCAAGCTTTCTACCTTCCACCAAGTTCCTCTTCTCTTGAATCCTAATGCAAAGGCATTGTCAATCTCTGTTTCTGTTTTTAAACAATGCTCAATACAAGAAAAGCTATATTCCATTTTATTTCTATAATAGAAATGCTCTGGGGCTGAAATAAAGGTGTCAAATACGTCTTTGATATATTGAATCCCAGAAAGACGTCTGAAGGTTTCTAGCGTTGATTCTTTTTTTAGTTTTTCTTGTTCTGAAATAGGAACAAAGATGTAGGGCGCCCCAGAAATAGGTTGATAACCACTTATTTTTTCTATTGGCGAATGCTCAAGAATATCTAATAATTTAGCTTCGTAATGCTTCTTTTTTTTGGCTGAAATTGCAACTTTTACTTTTTGACCTGGAAAAGTATTCGGAACAAAAACCATTGTTCTTTGGGTATCAGTATCGATTTTTGAAATACCCTTTCCTCCAAAGGCAAAGTCCGTGATTTCTAACTCAATTCTGTCTCCTCTTTTAAACATCTTAAATCATTCCACGAATAATACCCTTATCTGAGTTGCTAATAAATTCTAAGATTTCTTCTCTGACGCCACTTTCAGGTATTTGTGATTTAATAGCTTCAATTCCTTTTGAAATATTACTATTTTGTATGTAGAGTATTCGATACAGGTCTTCGATTTGTCTTATAGTTTCATCAGAAAATCCTCTTCTTCTCAATCCTATTGAATTGACTCCTGCAAATGTTAATGGCTCTCTAGCAGCTTTAACATACGGCGGTATATTTTTTCTTATTAATGAAGCCCCTCCAATGAAGGTATGTTTTCCAATATGTGTAAACTGCTGCGCCGCTACTTTTCCTTCTAAAATTGCATAATCATCAATTTGAACGTGTCCAGAAATACCCGTATAGCTTGCCAGAATAACATGATTGCCTATAGTACAGTCATGAGCGATATGCACATAAGTCATAAGTAAGCAATGAGAACCTATTTTAGTCGAAAGCTTATCATTTGTCCCTCGGTGTATTGTAACGCACTCTCGTATAACTGTGTGGTCTCCAATCTCTACTAAGGTATATTCTCCTCCAAATTTTAAGTCTTGCGGAATAACACCAATAACAGCTCCTGGGAAAATCTCACAATTTTCACCTATTCGTGTTCCTGGATAAAGTACGACATTCGAATGTATTTTTGTTCCTCTCCCGATGATAACATCATCATGAATATGGGCAAAAGGCTCAATGGTTACATCCTTATGGATTGTCGCTTTTGGGTGAATGGACGCTAATGGACTTATATTCATTAGGCTTCTTTGTCTTTTATGACTTGTGCTAACATCTCTGCTTCAGCGACTACTTTCCCATTGACATAGGCAATACCTGACATTTCAACAAGCCCTCTTCTTATAGCCGACATTAATTTGAGCTCAAAAACAACCGTATCTCCTGGTAGGACTTTTTGCTTGAATTTCACATTGTTAATTTTCATAAAGTAGGTAGAGTAGAGGTGAGGTTCTTCTACTTTGCTTAGAGCAAATATACCTCCGACTTGCGCCATGGCTTCTACTTGTAAAACGCCTGGGAAAACGGGGTTGCCCGGAAAATGACCAGTAAATACAGGTTCATTCATTGTGATATTTTTAATACCCCAAATTGAATCGTCTGTAATCTCCATGATTTTGTCGACCATTAAAAATGGAAAACGATGGGGAAGCATTTTTTCAATATCGTTGATATCGTACAATGGATCTAATGTAAGGTCAAAATGCTTTCCTTTCTGTTGTTGTTTTTTTATTTGCTCCTTAAGAACTTTCGCAAATCGAATATTTCCTGAATGCCCAGGCCTTGCTGCAAGAATATGAGCTTTAATTGGTTTGCCAATCAGAGCTAGGTCACCAACGATATCCAATAATTTATGTCTTGCTGGTTCGTTTTCGTACTGCAATTTGGTGCTGTTTAACACGCCAATGCCATCTATATCAACTTTCAAATCTTCTTTTCCTAGCAGCTTTGCAAGATCGGTAAGTTCCTTTTCTGAAATTTCAGGACGCTCAACCATAACAATTGCGTTGTTCAAGTCGCCACCTTTGATCAGGTTATTTTTAGCTAAAAATTCAAGCTCTCTAAGAAATACAAATGTTCTGCATTTTGCAATTTCGGATTTAAACTCCCCAATATGATACATGCTCGCATGTTGTGTTCCGAGAACGGGTGATTGGTAATCAACCATGACGGTAAGTCGATAATTAACATCGGGAATTGCAAGAAATTCTATGCCATTTTCTTCGTCTTCCCAAGGTATATTTTCTGTAAGTTCAAAATAATCGCGTTCTGCTTCTTGCTCCTCATAACCGACCTCTTCAATGGCCTCAACAAATTTTAAAGAACTACCATCCATAATTGGAATTTCTGGTCCGTCTATAGTAATTAAAGCATTGTCTACTTGACAACCATAGATTGCAGCAAGCACATGCTCTGTAGTATGAACTTTCGCATTATTTTGCTCCAATGTTGTTCCTCGTTCTGTAGAAATCACACGTTCCACATCCGCTTTGATAATTGGCTTCCCCTCTAAATCAACACGTTGGAATTTATAACCATGGTTTGCCGGAGCGGGGTGGATTTCTAAGTTTGCAACGACCCCAGTATGGAGTCCAATACCACTTAATTTAACTATACCTTTGAGCGTTCTTTGCTTTTCAGACATCAAATTATACTTTAGTTAATGCTTCTATTTTCTCTTCTAATTCTTGCATCTTTTTTAGGAGTCCAGGTAATTTTCTGAATCCAAAATAAGATCGTTTAAAGTCATCTAATGGAATACCTGGAGAGCCCATTAAGGTTTGTGCTTTTTTAATACTTGATGGAATACCTGATTGTGCGACAATTTTTGTTTCATCTGCAACCTTGATATGACCGCTGATTCCCGCTTGTCCTCCAATTAAAACATGTTTGCCAATTTTTGTTGAACCAGCAATTCCTACTTGTGCAGCCATAGCAGAATCTTCATCCACCTCTACATTGTGCGCAATTTGACATAGATTATCAATTTTTACACCTTTACGAATGAATGTGGATCCCATTGTAGCTCTGTCTATGGATACATTTGAACCGAGCTCAACGTCATCCTCAAGAACAACATTACCAATTTGAGGTATTTTTTGAAATTTACCTTCTTCATTTGGCGCAAATCCAAAACCATCGGAACCAATAACAGTACCTGAATGAATAATACAATTTGATCCAACCTTACAATCATGATAAATTGTAACACCTGGATAAATTTTTGTGCCTTCTGCAATTGTCACATTTTCTCCAATGTAGCAATTTGGGTAAATAACGACATTAGCGCCAATTGAAGTGTTTTTTGCAACGTATGTGAAAGATCCAATATGGACATTTGTTCCTATTGATGCTGAAGGATCTATTTGTGTTTGTTTTTCAATTCCTGGCTCTTTTTTATAAAGATTACCATACAGCTCAAGAAGCTTGGCAAAACATGAATAGGCATCGTCTACTTTTATGAGTGTTAAGCCTTCAGGAAGTGGTTTGTTTGGTTCAAAAGATTTATTTACAATACAAATACTTGCTCCAGTTGTGTATATAAATTCTTCATATTTCGGATTTGACAAGAAGCTTAGTGTTCCTTTTTTGCCTTCTTCTATTTTAGCCAAATCATTGACTGTGATTTCTGCATCTCCTTGGATTTCTCCATTAAGAATACCGGCAATTTGATCAGCTGAAAATTCCATGTTTCAAAAATATAAAAAGTGAAGTGTTAATTGGCATGATTTCTTAAATAAATACGAACTAATGGAGCATAGTATTTAAAACATCTCAAAACAAAATCAAGTCAAATACCGGATCTTTTTTTGAATTAAGCACAGTTAAGGACAACTATCACCGTCAAAGGTGAATTTATATATTCTTACCTTTTCTTTAAAGTAGGTTGCGAACATCTCAATGTCTGTTCCTAAATCATTTTTGAACACCAAAGCATACTCGCTGTTTGGTTTGTTCTCAAAGTTAGATTTAGTAATGTCAATCTTCCCATTTTTATAGAAAAGGGCGCTCAAGGTACTATCCTCCATTATACCTAACGCTTTTCTTTGACAATTAGTATGTGCACTCGAATCAGAATAGAAAAGATTGTTTTTTGAAGGAAAACTTACGGGTTTTCCATATCCTTTTGCAGTCGGAATTGTATTTTCAGACGAAAATTGGTTTGGTATTAATTCACATGTTAAGCCATCTTTGTAGAGCACAACTTGCGCTACAAAAAGTGCTTTGTTTCTAGTAGCTCCCTCAAAGTGATAGATTTGTGGATTTGTATTTTTTTTACTTTTTGAAAAATGGATTTCTGCTTCTTGCACATACGTTCCAATTTCATCTTCAGCAATGTTCAGGTTTTTTATAATTTGAAGGTTAGAATCTGAAATGTAGATAATTCTTTCGGCTACCATCTCTTTAACACGATTTCCTGGAAGCCATGAACATCCTCGATTATTGAAGAAAAAGAAAACACCTAATAGGCCAATTCCAAATCCTATGCCATAGTACATGAGACGTCGATAGAAGTTAGTCATTTCAGAGTGTGAATCAATAGGTGTAAATAAAGCGTTTCAAAAAAATCTTTCGAAACGTTTATATAACTTGCTTACAAAAGGGCGTTTAACTTAGCCTCTAATGTAGCTTTGGGCACTGCGCCAACTGATTTGTCGACAACTTCACCGTTTTTAATGAAAAGTACAGTTGGTATACTTCTTACGCCAAATTGTGCAGAAACATTGGCGTTTTGATCAACGTTTACCTTACCAACGAGTGCTTTACCTTCAAAATCTTTTGACATCTCATTGATAAGTGGACCAATCATACGACAAGGACCACACCACTCCGCCCAAAAATCAACCACAACAGGTTTTTCTGATTTAAGAACTAATTCATCAAAGTTTTCATCTGTTATTTCTAAAGCCATAATGTTTGTTTTGTCTGTTTATTAGGAACAAAATTAATTTAAATATTGTACGAAGCGTCATTTTAATTCATTGAATTCAATTTGACATTTCTTTTTTCAGATATTTTGCGGTATACGAAATCTCTTCATCTTTTTTTATAAGTTCTTTTGGTTTTCCTGAGAATACGATATTTCCTCCTTCTGCTCCGCCTTCAGGACCAATATCTATGATCTGATCAGCAACCTTAATGATGTCTAAATTATGCTCGATGACAAGAACGGTATTTCCTTCATCAACGATAGCATTCAGAACCGATAATAAAAGCTTGATATCCTCAAAATGAAGACCTGTTGACGGTTCATCTAATACGTAAATGGTTTTACCAGTAGATTTTTTCGACAGCTCACTTGCCAGTTTGATTCTTTGTGCTTCGCCGCCAGATAATGTTGTTGAAGATTGTCCTAACTTGACATAACCAAGTCCAACTCTTAACAGTGTACCTATTTTTTGTTTTATTTTCGGATGTGACTCAAAAAACTCAAAGGCTTGTTCAATCGTCATGTTTAATACATCCGAAATTGATTTCCCTTTAAATTTAACCTGCAAGGTTTCGGAATTGTATCTTTTTCCGTGACAGTTTTCACATTCGACATGCACATCAGGCAGGAAGTTCATCTCTATAAGTTTCATTCCTCCACCATTACACGTTTCACATTTCCCACCGGATACATTAAAAGAGAATCTACCGGGCTTGTATCCTCGTATTTGCGATTCTGGAAGACTCGCAAATAGTTGTCTTATTTCGTCAAAAATCTTTGTGTAAGTGGCAGGATTCGATCGTGGTGTTCTTCCTATTGGGTTTTGGTCAATTTCTACGACTTTATCAACATGCTCAATACCCTTGGTTCTCTTGTATTCCAAAGGTTTTCTAACACCATTATAAATTTTTTCAAAAAGAATTGGAACCAATGTTTGATTGATTAATGTAGATTTCCCACTTCCACTAACTCCTGTAATGCACGTGAATGTTCCTAGCTTTATTTTAATAGAAACATTTTTTAAATTATTTCCTTTGGCTCCATGTAGTTCCAAAAGCTTTCCATTTCCTGGTCTCGGTTTTATTGGAACCTCGATTTGTTTTTCACCATTTAAATATTGTGCCGTTAAGGAGTTTGATCGCAGCATTTGTCCATAAGTTCCTTGACTAACAATTGAACCTCCGTGAACACCTGCTTTAGGCCCTATATCTACAATAAAGTCCGCTGATTCCATTATTTCTTTATCATGTTCGACGACAATTACAGAGTTGCCGTTCTGTTTTAGTTTTTGAAGTGAGCGGATGAGCTTTTTATTATCTCTTTGATGCAAGCCAATCGAAGGCTCATCAAAAATATAGCATACGTTAATTAATTCCGTACCTATTTGAGTTGCAAGCCGGATGCGTTGTGCTTCTCCACCGGATAGCGATTTAGAGGATCTATTTAAACTCAAATAACCGAGGCCAACATCTAATATAAAATCAAGTCGAATTTTAATTTCTTTAAGTAACTCTTGCGCAATGATTTTTTGTTTATCATTTAAGTTCTTGTCAACTGTTTCCAACCATTGCCTTAATTGATTCAATCCCATTTGACTCAATTCTGCTATGTTTTTATTGCTGATTTTAAAGAATAGTGCATCTTTTTTCAATCGAGCGCCGCTGCAACTTGGGCAGACCTCATTCGTTGTATAGCTTTGAGCCCAACGCTGAATTTTTTTAGAGCTATTCTGCGCGTGTCGTTTCAAAAAGGGCAGAACGCCTTCAAAACCTTCATGATTTTTATCAAAACTATCAAAAGAGTTTACGCCATTTAAAAGGAGTCTCAATATTTCGGGGTCGATTTCTTTTATCGGTTTTTTTAAACTAATGCCTTCGTGATCTAAAATCTTTTGAATCTCCTGAAAGATCCAATTCTTCTTATACTTTCCTAAAGGCTCAATCCCACCATCATATATACTTTTAGTTTTGTTTGGGATTACTTTATTTAAATCTGCATTTTTTACAATTCCAATTCCTGCGCAAGAAGCACAAGCGCCATATGGAGAATTGAAAGAAAATAGATTTGGTTCGGGATCTGGATAGCTAATACCAGAGGTAGGACAGATATACTTGCGGCTGTATTTCCGTGCTTTTTTTTCATTATAATCGAATATAACGAGATAATCATCTCCAATACTAAAGGCTGTATTTACAGCTTTGGTAATTCTAATTAAATCAACATCCTGCACTGCGAACCGATCAACTACAATTTCAATGTCATGAACTTTGTATCTATCTAATTTCATTCCTGGCACGATATCCATTATTACACCATCTACACGAACTTTTGTGTATCCAGTTTTTACGATTTGTTCAAAAAGCTCTCGATAGTGCCCTTTTCGAGCTCTAACTTTTGATGCAAGGATCGCTACTTTTTTAGACTTGTATGTGGTGCTAAGTAAATTAGCAAGCTGATCATCCGTATATTTTACCATCAATTCACCTGTTTCAGATGAATATGCGGAAGCAACACGTGAGAATAATAATCTCAAAAAATCATAGAGTTCTGTAATTGTTCCTACGGTTGACCTTGGTGATTTTGATACGGTTTTTTGTTCAATGGATATAACAGGGGAGAGGCCTTCAATTTTATCTACATCAGGACGTTCCATGCCACCAATGAATTGCCTCGCATATGCAGAAAATGTTTCTATATATCTTCTTTGTCCTTCCGCAAAAAGTGTATCGAAGGCTAAAGATGATTTTCCACTTCCGCTGAGGCCCGTAAAAACTACGAGTTTGTTTCTAGGAATAACGAGATCAATGTTTTTAAGATTGTGCTCTTTCGCGCCGTAAATTTTAATTTCTTCAGCTTTTGGCAAGATGTTTCATTTATTACAAAGGAAACAGAATTTTACGAAATTTTGTTCTTCTTGTTCGTAATTGGCCTTTAAATGGCTTTGTACTTTATTGTATTTCTGTATAACGCCCCAAAAACGACTAAAAAGTATAATAAAAATAAAACGGTTACCTCAAGGCGACTTACAAGAACAAGGTAGATAATACCTACTGATAATAAGAAAGAACCAAATCCCAAAAAGCTAAAAATCATCCATACCTGACGGTCCTTAAAACCGGCATAGACAAGGTGGTGTGTTGTATGGTCTTTACCTCCGACCATAGGAGATTTACCAGCCTTTATTCTGTTAATAACAACCGTAAGCGTATCTGCTGCAGCAGGTGTCAATGCTGTCAGGGTTAGAATCAAACTTACCCATGAATGCGTTTGAGTTATAGCCCCAAGATTCCATAAAAACTTTATGGTAAAGAAGGCAACAAAAAGACCAATAAACTGACTAC
>JAKMFD010000104.1 GCA_022425625.1 Crocinitomicaceae bacterium
ATATTGTCTATTAAATATGGCTTACAGGGTGTTAATTTTTGTCCAGTATCAGCATGTGCAACCTCTAATACGGCTTTAATAGAGGCATTTAACTATATCAAATGGGATAAGGCTGACATAATTATAAGTGGTGGATCAGAGGCTGCAATTAATGAAGCGTCCATTGGAGGTTTCTCTTCGGCAAGAGCTTTATCAACTCAAAATGAAGCTCCAGAGTCGGCATCTAAGCCTTTTGATGTCGATCGAGATGGATTTGTAATGGGAGAGGGGGCAGGAGCCCTCATTGTTGAAGAATATGAGCATGCTTTAAAAAGGGGTGCAAAAATATATGCAGAGATTGTTGGTGGTGGCATGGCCGCGGATGCATATCATCTTACAGGTACACATCCTGAAGGTGAAGGAGCAGTATTGGGAATGCGAGAGGCAATTCGAGAAGCTGGGATAACTTCCAATGATATTGATTACATAAATATGCATGCAACGTCAACACCTTTGGGAGACCGTTCTGAGCTCATTGCCGCGCAACGTGTTTTTGGAGATGCCTCAAGCATTACGATTTCCGCAACAAAATCTATGACCGGGCATCTGCTTGGTGCAGCTGGAGCAATTGAAGCAATAGCTTGCATTAAAACGCTCACCGACGATTTTATTCCGGCAACGATTAATACCCAAAACATTGAGCCGGAATTTTCAGAATTATTTGATTTTCCAATTAACGAAGGAAGGAGTAAAACTGTCAATTATGCCATGAGCAATACCTTTGGCTTTGGTGGTCATATAGCTTCTATTATTCTAAAGAAATACACAGGACGAAATGAACGTTAAAAGCGGATCTAAGTACATCGTTTCATTCTTTATCGTTTTCATATTTGGTGTTTCAAGCATTGTGGCTCAAAAAAAATCCCATTCAGTTGAAGGAAAAATTGTTACCAAGGAGAATTTGGCAATTGAATATGCCACAGTTAAGCTGCTGGATGCGAAAGATTCATCTTTAATAAGTGCTATGTATGCAGATGAAAATGGTTTTTTTAAATTCAATAATGTGCCGTGCAACAATATCTATATTCTAAAAGTTTCTAATGTTGGTTACAGCACTTTAATGATGCCAATTTCTATAAACCCTGCTTGTGAAAGTAAAAATTTTGAAAACATCCTTCTTAAAAGGGATATAACTCTGAATTTACAAGAGGTGAAAGTTAAGGCCAACATAGATGTTTTAAAAGCGGGTATTGATAAAAAGATATATAATGTTGGTCAAGACATTTCAGTTAGAGGTGGAACCGCAAATGATGTTTTAAATCGATTGCCGTCTGTTGAGGTTGATGAAGATGGGGGTGTTACATTGAGAGGAGATGGTTCTGTTATCATCTTGATTAATGGACGTCCAAGTTCGCTTAGTGGTGGAAATGGTAAGACTTTATTAGATGCGTTGCCAGCAGGCTCAATTGAACGGGTAGAAATTGTAGCTAATCCATCCGCAAAATATGATCCAGATGGTACCTCAGGAATTATAAATATAGTGCTGAAAAAAAGTCTTTTTAGAGGTCTGAATGGAGCAGTTTCATCGAATTTAGGCAGTGGTGATTTATCTTCAGGCAATATTTATGAAGGAAACATTTCGTTAAATTATCGAAACAACAAGATGAATGTTTATTCATCATACAATGGCCGGTCATACAATGGATACCGTAATAAATTCTCTGATATTTATGAGCGTTTTCAAGGAGATTCTGCGATACGCTTAAATCAAAGTAGACTTGGTACGGATTTAAATAATTCACAGTCGATTCGAGCAGGGATCGATTTAAATCTTTCAGACCGTCATAAGCTGGGGGTCTTTGGTAATTTGAGTCTGGGAAGAAGAGAACGGACAGGTTCTTTGTGGAATACCCTTTATGAATTTTCCGAAATGCCTAGTGCCCTCTGGAGAAGGTCAAGTTTTGATCCTAAATCAAGAACGAATATTGATGTAGGGTTGAATTATGAATGGTCGTTTCAGCAAGAGCGCGGGAAATTTCAATTAAATGTTAACCAATCATTCGGAGATGAAGATATCAGAGGTTATTATTCAGAGGCGTATTTTACCTTAGACACTTTGCTTAATGAGGGTGATACACTTGTTCAACAACTTGAGAATGTTGAATCGAATAATATAAATACGATACAGCTAGATGTTGAGTATGTATTTCCAGAAATTAATTCGCGCATAGAGTTCGGAGCAAAAAGTATTATTAGAGACCAGTCTGTTAGCACCTTTTCTGAGACGTATGATTCGGAAACTGAGATGTTTGATGCGGATACATTAGCTAATTTTGATTATCAATATGATGAGCGGATTTTTAGTCTTTACGGAATATTTGGACAACAAGTTGATAAGTTTAAATATCAATTTGGACTGCGATTAGAACAAGCTTATCAAATCCCAGAGCTGCTTTCTGATGGCGCCTCAATACCCAACGATTACTTTAATCTATTTCCGTCCGCTCATATTAAATATGCGCTTAATGATAAGAATGAATTTGGTTTGAGTTATAGTAGAAGAATATCTAGAGCAAGAGCTGGTCAATTAAACCCCTTCACCAATTATGCAGATCCTTTTAACCTAAGAAGAGGAAATCCATATCTGCAACCTGAATATATTCACTCTTTTGATCTTGCATATACTTTTGAAAAAAAGACACTTTCCGTTTCATCCAGTGTGTACTATCGGAGAAGTGAAGGAGTTATTGCTCGTGTTAAAGAGTTTTATGAGAACAATACAAGTGCAATAACCTATCAGAATTTGAGTAGCACTAATGCTTTTGGTACTGAACTTGTCTTTATGTTTAAGCCCTTTCCTTTTTGGCGGACAACAGCTTCGTTCAACGGGAATTTAGTGGAGTATTTTACGGATCTTCAGGGGCTTTCAAACACAACAGGTGCTTATTTGAAGGCAAAGTTCAATACGGTTATTGACTTTTGGAAGAAAACTGCAAGTTTTCAGGCAAGTTATGGTTATAATGGCCCGAGAGTCATGGTTCAAGGAACTGTTCAGCGGAAAGGAACATTTGACTTGGCATTTGATAAAAAGTTCTTAGATGGTAATATGGCGCTTGGTCTGAGAGTGTCCGATTTATTTAATCAGCAGTCATTTTATATGGATGCCGTTCGTGAGAATTTTCAACAAGTGGCATATTATAAATGGATGTCTAGGCGGGTTTTCTTAACACTTAATTACAAGTTTGGAAAAATTGAATTTAAAAATAAGAGTACCTCTCAAATGAATAGTCCGGGAAGGCGATAAGGTTATTTCTCTGCTTCAAGATTCTTTAAGATCCTGCCAAATTCTGATTTTATGGATTTAGGAAGCTTTTCTAGCAGTGTGTCTTTATGTTCTTTAAAAAGTTTTAGAAGCTGCATGCTATCCATCTCTTTTCCTAAGGTTGGAAGTTCCACTTGACTGTAGTCAAAATCGAAGTAAGCACTCCAATTAAGTTGATTTAAAATAAGTCTATCTATCGCTATGCTAATTAATTTAGCGTCATTGCTCAAGGCTATTTGACGCTTTAATTTACTTTTGTTTTTTTCATATTCTAAGAACATAGACTCCCAGTTTGTTCCCTTCACCACGGGTGCTTCAATGTTGATTGTTGTTTCTTTTTGAGCAGATAATAAAAGGTAGGCTTCATGGATTAGCAACAGCCTTTCTTGTCTTTTTCTCATTACTTTAGGGATGACTCCTTGATTTAAGAGCATGCTTTTAATTTCAAAGACAATACTTTCGTAAGCCTCATGGCAATCTCTATAATTTTTAAGTTGTAGAAGAAGCTCAGCTTTCTTTTGATCCATGTTTAGACTTGTTTTTACGCATTCTAATATTCAGCATTTCAACAATTAGGGCATAAGCCAGTGCGAAATAAATGTATCCCTTTGGAAAGTGTTGACCAAATGCCTCAGAGATTAACAGGATACCGACAGCAACTAAAAAACTTAAGGCGATCATTTTAATTGTAGGATTATGAGATATAAAATCACTAATCTGTTTAGCGAATGCGATCATTACAATCATGGAAATGATGATAGCCAAAACAATGATTGCAATGGGATCTGAATTTGTTTCGGAACCGACACCGTTTGTCATTCCTACAGCTGATATAATGGAATCGAAGCTAAAAATTAAATCAATAATGATGATTTGACCTATGATATTGATCAAACCTTTTTTCTTTTTCGATTCACTTTCTTGTTCGTGGCTTATGCTTTTGTGCATTTCTGCAACGCTCTTGTAGATTAAGAAAAGTCCACCAAACAGAAGGATAATACTTTGTGCACTAAATGGAGTATTGAATATAGTGAATATCGGGTCTGTAAGTTTCATTAGAAAGGAGACAACGGACAATAAACCGAGTCTTAAAATAAGAGCAATGCTTAAGCCGATGTTACGAGCCTTTTTTTGAGCTTTCGGCTCAAGATTATCGGTTACGATACTAATAAAAAGTATGTTGTCTATGCCAAGAACAATCTCTAAAACAGAAAGGATTAGCAAGTAAATCCAACCTTCCCAAAGCAAAAATATATCCAAGTAATCAAGCATTTTTAAGGTGTTTAAAAAACTTGTCTAACCGCTTTGGATTGGCCGTTGCATCTGTTTTTAAAACCAGCAATTGACTTTCTTTATCGTTAAAGAATTCAATGATTTGTTCTTGATAGGACATTTTTTTGGAGCTTTCGTAGGCTTTAAAACCGAATCCATGGGCAACCTCCTCCGCATTAGTTTGATGCTTAGCTTCAAAATATTTTTCCAGTTGCTTTGAAGATTTTGCACCTTCAATAATTTTGAAAATACCTCCTCCTTTATTATCGATAACAATCATTTTTAAGTTTTTTGGGAAAGGTCGAATCCATAAGGCATTGCTGTCATAGATGAATGATACATCTCCGCAAATAAATACGTGCTGCTTTTTTGGATTAGCAATGGCACAACCAACTGCGGTGCTTGTGGAGCCATCTATACCACTCGTACCTCTATTACATTCATATTTCACATTCGGTATTGGATCAAATAACTGCATATATCTAACTACAGAACTATTCCCAAGGTGCAAGGAGCAGTTTTCAGGTAATACCTCATACAGCGCATGAAAGATATCCAAATCTGTATGCATCCCTTTGTCTTGAAAAAAGCTTGGGATGCGGTCTTTAATTTGAGTATCTAATTGTTTCCAAATGCCCTTATAGTTTTTTGAATTTAAAAGTGTTGCCGTATTATTCAGTGCTTCAAAAAATAACGAGGCGTCAAGTTTTAGGTGTTGATCAAGACGTAAAAATAAATCGGTGCCTATATGACTATGCTTAATTGCAAAATGTTTTTTTGGTTTATTCTTTATAAAAAATGCTTTAATTCTTTTAGATACAATTGCACCACCAACGGTAATAATAATCTCGGGCGTAAATCGTTTCTCAATTTTTGTATCGATACTATTCAAAATCCGGTCAATGCAATTTATGAATGAGGAATCATTTACTCCAGAGGTATTTTCATTTAATACAACAACATTGGCATTTTTATTGAATCCAACGAGAGCAGCTTTGAGTCTTGGATTAATATTTCCCTGACCGCACAATACAAGAATCTTTTTATCATTAAACGATTCGAGTACTTCTGTACTTATTGAATTGTGCACTTCTTCACTGATCAATTGTTGTTTTTTCTGTCTATTTAAATTTATGTGTTCAGAACCGTATAAGGGCTCTTCAAGATGTACATTCAAATGAACAGGTCCCATAGGAACTAAGCTTGCTATTGAAAAGGTAGTGTTAGTTTCATTCTTGAAATCATCAATGTCATTGTCCTCAATAGCTAGAGATTTTTTAACGTGTTGACCATAAACATCAGTTTGCATTATTGTTTGACCATGCCCCTTGTTAATTAATCGTTTAGGTCGGTCAGCTGAGATCACAACCAGTGGTATTTCACGATAAAAGGCTTCGGAAATGGCTGGGAAATAATTTAGAAGCGCTGAACCCGATGTGCAGCAGAGCACAACTGGCTTTTGTATGGTCTGCGAGATGCCCAAAGCAAAAAAACCAGCAGCTCGCTCATCATGAATAACATGCGTTGTAATTTCGGGATGCGCATCGAAGGTTAAAGCAAAAGGAGCATTTCTCGAACCTGGAGAAAAAACAACATGCTGAATGCTATGATTAAGGCATGCCTCCAGTATATTTTGAACTACAATTTTATTACTGATATTCATTTTGTGTAAATCTACAATAAATCAAAAATTCTAGTTAATGTTTCGCTTTTACGTTCAGTTTCATTCCATTCTTTTTCTGGATCAGATTCAGAGGTGTATCCACCTCCAACATAGAGAAAAGCCTTGTCATTTATAATTTGACAGCATCGTAAATTAACATATAAACGAGTTCGCTTCCCTGAAAATTCACCTATATACCCACTGTATAAATCTCGATCATATCTACAATCTTTGAGCTCTATAGATTCTATGAGATCGAGACTTTCTTTTCTTGGAACGCCGCAAGTTGCTGGGGTGGGATGTAAAGCACTAACAAGATTTAAAGTTTGTTCAGCGTTTACATCGAATGACAAATCTGTTCTAAGGTGTTCAATGTTTCCTGCGGGTGAAGTATAGGGACCTTCTGAATCGATTTCTAAAATCCCATTACTATTTAATTGGTTTACGATAAAGTCCGTAACAAATTTTTGTTCTTCATATTCCTTAATTCCCCATTCCTCATTAGAATCTTTAAGTCGTGTTCCAGCAAGTGACATTGTAAAACCATGGCTTTCATGGATTTCTAATAGTATTTCTGGCGATGCACCTACCCAGGTTCCGAATAGTTCTGAAGAAACCAAATAAACAAATGCTTTGGGATAGGTTTTACAGAGCGTTTCGAATAGTTTTGCTGTGTTATGTTTATCAAAAGAAACTTCTTTTATACGAGAGTAAACTAATTTTTCAATTCCTAACGAAGGCATTACCCTTAGTAGCATAGCACCATACTCTAAGTAGTCTTTTTTACTGATTGTATTTGGTAGGTGATTTGCAGAATGAAGCTTGAAATCTTGAATATTCTCATTTGCACAGGGTTCAAATAAGTAATGCTTTTTACCATAAAAATCTCCAATGATAAAACCATTTTTGTTTAAATCATTTTTATCGAAAGATTTGAAAGCACCTGACTGAATAATTACTTCTTTACCAGGGTAACGATAAGCTAAAAGATCGGAGCTCATTTAAATGTCAATAATCATTACTGTAAGTCGACCTGAGCATACCAGTTTATTTGTACCTTCTTCCGTGATATCTACCTGCCATAAGTGGGTTTTTTTTCCAGCATGCACAATCTTTCCTTTGGCAATTACATGACCAGTTCTAATACCACCGATATGATTTGCATTAACTTCAATTCCAACTGGATGCTGTTTAGAGATATCTAAAAGAAGTGTTGAACCCATGGAACCTATACTCTCAATAAGTGCTGCGCTCGCTCCTCCATGAAGAAGACCCATAGGCTGATGTGTCCTTTTATCAACTGGCATTCTTGAAATGACATAATCATCTCCGAGTTCTATACATTCAATACCTAATTGTTCCATTAGGGTGTTTTTATTCATTGAATTTATAAGATCAAGAGGTACTTTTTTGAGTTTCTTCATGTGTAACTAACAAATATAAGGGTTTACTGTTTTCAGTATCTTAAAATCTTAGTTTAACCGAAGGTTTTTGACTTTTCTAGACTTAACTTAAAAAGTTTGAGAATGGAATGGTAAAATATTTGTCAATATTGAAAGTATTACTACTTTTGCCTCGGAGAATTGGCAGAGTGGTCGATTGCGGTAGTCTTGAAAACTATTGTACCGAGAGGTACCGGGGGTTCGAATCCCTCATTCTCCGCTGATTAAAATAAGAAAGCCCCGTATTGTTAAAATACAGGGCTTTTTGCTTTAGGTTTAGTCCATATTTCGTTCACCTCAGAAATTTCCGTAACTGCACATACTACAATAATTCGAGGAGTTTATGCACCTCGCATAACGGCATTCAATGATTTATTTAAATGAGAGCTTTTTAAAAAAAAGAAATATGCCCAGAAATACGGTTCCAAAAGCCAAACCGACTGTGAAATCAGAAAGGTATTTTGGCCATGAGTAAACGAGCTGATGAATTTCTTCAATGTTGTGCACAAAAATACCACCACCAACTAGAATCATGGCAAGCGTACCGACAACTTTGAGAAGTCTTATGATTTTCGGTAGTGAGCGGATTAGAAACATTCCAAAATTCTTAATAATTATTTTTTCGCTAACAGAAACAAGTCGGTATCCAGCATCATCCATTCTGACCAAAAGAGCAACGAAGCTATAAACTCCAATTGTAGATAGCAGGGCTATAATGGAGACTACAGAGATTTGTATAGAAATGGGCTCGTCCAAAACAGTACCAAGCGTGATAATAATAATCTCTATAGATAAAATGAAATCTATTAAGATCGCTGATTTGACTTTTTTTGCCTCCAAAACAGAAGAGTCTATTTTTGAAATTTCCTTTAGACCCGCGGCTTTTTTTTTGCTATTAAAGAGCATTTTATAAATATTTAATGCACCTTCAAAGGCCAAATAAACACCTCCGCAAATCAAAATCGGAATGATTACCATAGGCAAATAGGCGCTTAGAAGAAAAATGCCTGGAAGAATAATTAATTTGTTCAAGAATGAGCCTTTGGTTAATTTCCAAAGCACTGGTAGTTCTCTGTTAGACACGAATCCAGACGCCTTATCAGCATTAATGGCTAGATCATCTGCTAGGATGCCTACTGTTTTTTTTGTTGCCGCTTTACTCAGTATAATGACGTCATCCATTAGGACTGCAATATCGTCTAGTATACTTAAAATCCCTGATGTCATAAACGATATTTTTTCATTGCTCGTTTCCTCAATAAATGTAAATATAATTTATATCCATTAAAGTCATATTTGGATAATCATGTTTAGGATTTCTTTTGGCTAAGTAACTCAATACGATATACTGTTTTGACGTACCTTTTCGAAAACCATATTTTATTTAATCCATGCATGGCATTTCAGTTCTTTATCAAATTCATTGAGCATAACGACGTTTGCTGTCTTTTTAAATTCCTTTGATAGTATAATGTCAAATCAAACTCTTTTGCCCAATTCTATGAGCTCAAGATTGTGAATACGATCTTTTGTAATACAAAATCTAAGAATCGTTTTTACCTTATGAAATCCCTTGTAGCCACATGCACCGGGATTCATCCAAAGCATCTTGAAATGTTTATCCATTTTAACAAGTGTAATGTGAGAGTGGCCACAAACGAATAAGTTCGGCGAACCATTTTTTTTCAATTCGCTAAAGGCAGGTTTTGAATAGCGCTCAGGTTTACCCCCTATATGTGTCATCAGGATAGCAACATCTTCGATATCAAACCTTAAAAACTCGTCACATTCTTGTCTAATTTTTGGGTTGTCAATATTACCCCAAACAGCTCTTGTTGGCTTAAATGCTCGTAATTCATCTAAAACTTCTAAACTGCCAATATCACCAGCATGCCATATTTCATCAACACCTGAAAAATACTTTTTGATTTTAGGGTCTAGAAAGCCATGAGTGTCAGAAAGCAGTCCGATTTTTTTCAAAACTATAAAGGTTTTTTTCTGTCTTCATTATTTTTTAGATCAGTCTGTTGCTTTTTATAGAGGTCATAATAGAAACCTTTATTTTTGAGTAAAACAGCATGGCTACCTTGTTCGATAACACTTCCATCATCTATTACAATGATGTGTTTTGCATTTCGGATGGTTGAAATTCTATGGCTCACAATTATGGTAGTTCGAGAAGTTTTTTCTTTCTGAAGTTCTTTAAGGATTTTATCTTCAGTTTCTGTATCTACAGCGGACAAACAGTCATCTAATACTAATATTTCAGGGCTTCTAAGTAGGGCACGAGCTATACTCAGCCTTTGTTTTTGACCGCCACTAAGATTGACACCTCTTTCGCCAAGAATTGTTTCGTAGCCATCTTCGAGCTTGTTAATAGTATTCAAGATATCTGCAGTTTCGCATACTTCGTCTAATCTTTCTTTCGAGACGATCGGATTATTGGATCCAAATTTAATATTGTTTCCAATAGAGTCAGAGAATAAAAATACTTCTTGCGGAACAACACCGAGTGCATTTTTAAAGCCATTTGTTTCAATCTTATCGAAATTACAAGTATCAAGCTTTATAGCACCAGAATTAGGATTTAATTGACGTAAAAGTAAGGATAGAATGGTTGATTTTCCGCTTCCGGTTTTTCCAATAATAGCAAACGTTTCTCCTTTGGGTATTACAAACGAAATGTTCTTTATTGCATGAATACCTGTGTTTTGATAAGTGTAAGATACATTGTTGAATGAAATCTCATTTTCGAATTTGAATAGGGTATCCTCAATGACTTCATTGGTATTCGTTTTTACGGATAAAAACTCATTGATTCTTTGTTGTGAAGCTGCGGCGCGTTGAATCAAAGATGTAACCCAGCCTATGCTAGCAAAGGGCCATGTTAGGTTATTGACAAAAAATATGAAAGCTACAATCCCTCCTAATGAAATCTCATTGTTAAATGACATGTTACCTCCAATGTAAATGGATAAGAGCGTACTCAAACCTATTAAAAATAAAATAGTAGGTATGAATAGTGCGTTAACAACAACCAAACGCATACTCTTGCTTTTATACATGTTTGCTGCATTTTCAAATTTGTCACCAACTGATTTTTGTTGGCTATATGCTTTGATAACGCGCATTCCGGAAAAACTTTCTTGTGCAATTGTAGAGAGTAAAGATTGTTCTTCTTGCACTTTTTTACTTAGCAAGTTCATTTTTGCAGATACCTTGTAAATTAGGTAAGACATAATAGGTAAGGGGATAAGTACAAGAGCCGTAAGTACTGGCGATATAGCAATCATTTGATAGACAACTAATGTAAATAACACAACTAGATTTATAGAGTACATTACGCCAGGACCGAGATACATGCGAACATGACTAACATCTTCAGATATTCTATTCATCAAATCTCCTGTGTTGTTTTTTTTATAAAAGGAAAGGTCTAGGTTCTGATACTGATTGTAAATTTCATTTTTTAAATCATATTCTATATGTCGAGACATCACAATAATTGTTTGTCGCATTAGAAATAAAAAAAAACCTTTAGCAATGGACAGTAACATGTAAATACCGCCAATTTTAAGAGAAACCAAAAGAGCGTCATTTATAGAGTCAATTTTAACATTTGACATTAAAGAATCAACAGTTGATTTCACGAATAGGGGCATACGGACCCCAAAGTAATTGCTTATAATCGTAAATAAAATACCTAAAAGAAAATGCCACTTATACTTAAGGAAATATTTATTTAGGTGTTTAAGTGACTTCATTTAGATTTGCTAAATTTGACTGTGCAAAAGTGATTGGTAAAACTAACGATTTGAGCCTTAATAAAGTTCAATACCTATCGTTTTAGTAAAAAAAACCTCCAACGTATGAAAAAAATCTATTATTTAAAGTCTTGTTCAACGAATCAAAGAATTTTAAAAGAACTAAATCTTGGGGAGGAGGTCGCTCTTCAAAATATTAAAGAACTGAATATTGATGAGAAAACACTTGACTTCCTAAAAGAAAAGGTTGGTTCTTATGAGGCTTTATTTTCGAAGAAAGCTATGAAGTATAGATCTTTAGGTTTAAATTCTATGAAGCTCAATGAAGAAGATTTTAAGCGTTATATGTTAGCTGAGTATACCTTTCTTAAACGTCCCTTTATTATAAATGAAGAAGCTGTTTTTATAGGGAATTCTAAACAAGTTATTGCTGAAGCCAAGGCGTCATTTGAAAATAGATTATGAAAGAATTAAGGTTTTGTGTTTTTATTCTAACTTTTACTAGCTGTTCGGTAGGTGAGATTTCGTCCGAGAGTAACAATCAATCTATCGAATCACCTGCTGCACCTGTCCCTCATAATTTAAGCCCGATTGATAGTGCTCAACAGATCAAAATCAATAAAGGCAATCAAAAGAATTCAATTATAAACCCTTCAAAATCAAAGAGAAAAAAAGGATTATAGTTTGAATTAGTTCTATACCTTTACACCGTTAAATAAATAAAAGAATATGAAAAAAGTACTATTAGGATTTGTGGTTTTGTGCACTAATTTTTCTTTTGGACAAGTCCTTTCTGAGGATTTTGAAAGTGTAACGACACCGGCCTTGCCAAATGGCTGGACCGCAACAACTCAAGCAACGAATGGTTATACAGGTTATTACACAGGTAACGAAACAGAAGCGAATTCAGCAGGATACTGGCCTGTTGCAGCAAATGGTTCTTCTTCCTTTGCTATGACAAACGATGATGTTCAAAATGAGATATTATGTAATGAGCTCTTAATTTCACCATCAATTGATTTTACAGGATTAAACAATGTTCAAGTTTCATTTATTGCCTATCATGATGGCCTATATGGTTCGGGTGATGCGACAATGGAAGTCTCTTTGGATGGAGGCACGACCTGGACGGTAATTGAAACACTTTCGCCAGCTGCGTCATGGGAATCTTATGCTTTGAGTTTAGCTGCGTATGATAATGAATCTAATGTTCTATTAGGTTTTAGATGGAATGATGGAGGAGATTGTGCAGGTACTGATAACTGGGGAACAGGTTTGGCCATAGATAATGTAGTCGTGGATGAAGCACCTCCATTTGATGTTTCTATGGATGATAATTCTGTGCGGGAATATACTATTGTTCCTCTAGATCAACTTCAAGGGGCTATTGGTGCCACGGGAATTGTAACTAATACTGGTTCACAGACGGTAACAAATGTATCTATGCTTTCTAATGTTTACGATACAGATTTGAATTTAGTCTATTCACAATCAAGTAATGTTTCGCCAACTTTGGCACCTGGTGCTACCGTAAATACAACAGTTCCAGGTTTTTCACCAATTGCGGATGGCGTGTATACGGTAGAATTGATTTCTAATATTGGTGAATTAGATGCAAACCCTTCCAATGATACGGTTTCTTATACCTTGGTGGTTACAAACACCTATGCAAGAGATAATGGTTCTGTTGATGTATCATTGGGTGTTGGTGCGGGTTCAACCGCAACTTTAGGTAATAGCTATGAAATTATATCTACTACAACTTTATCCTCGGTTTCTTTCTTTATGATTCCGGGAACAGATGGTCTAGGTGATACTGTTAGTGTATCCGTTTATGATATGGCGACAGGTCTTCCGAATACATTAATTGCTCAATCATTAGATTATATAATTACTGAGGCCGATACTACTTCCGGGGGTGCATTTTTGACATTGCCAATTTTATCCGGCCAAGGTACTGCATTGGAATTGGCTCCTGGTTTTTATTATGTTGGTGTCAATGAGTACAATACGGTTGATAATATGGCCTTGGGACAATCATTAGGTATAGAGACGCCAAACACTTGTTTTGGGAGTATTAATGGAGGGGTTTTTCAGGCAATGGAGAGTTTTAATTTCCCTGGTCCATTTATCGTTCGTCCCAATTTTGCATGTAATGTAACCACAGATAATGTGACTGCTTGCGACACGTATACATGGGCAACAAATGGTGAGACGTATACTGCCACAGGTGCTTACACGGAACTACTCACTGATGTTTCAGGATGTGATAGTCTTATTACTTTGGATCTCACAATTACAGGGCCATCTTTTGGAACAGACGTTCAGTCATCTTGTGGTCCATATACATGGATCGATGGAGAAACTTACACTGAGAGCAACAACTCGGCAATATATACGCTAGTTGATGTTAATGGGTGTGACAGTATTGTCACCTTAAATCTAACCATTAATGCACCGAGTAATTCAACAGATACACAAGTAGCATGCGGCCCATATGAGTGGATTGATGGTGAAGTTTATACTGCCTCTAATAACACCGCCACCTATACCTTAATTAACAGTGTGGGTTGTGACAGTATTGTAACACTGGATTTGTCAATTGTAAGTCTTATTGAAACGACAGATGTTCAAGAAGCTTGTGGGAGTTTTACATGGATTGATGGCAATACGTATACGGAGAATACTTTAGCAACTTTCATGTTGACCTCGATTAATGGATGTGATAGTTTAGTTACTTTAGACTTGACAATTACAAGCGTCCTTCAAACAATTGATTCATATGAAGAATGTGGATCATTTACTTGGACAGATGGCATAACGTATACAGAGAGCAATAATACAGCTACGCAGACTTTAATATCTGTTGGCGGATGCGATAGCATCGTAACCTTAGATTTAATTATTAATCCACTGCCAAGTAATGTAGTCTTTGTATCCGGAGCAACAATAACGGCAGATGCTTTCGCGTCATCCTATCAGTGGTTTGATTGCTTAACAGGATTGGATATTGAAGGTGCTACTTTTCAATCTTATACGGCAACTGAATCTGGTGATTACGGCGTTTTAATTAACATCAATGGTTGTGTGAATGAATCTGAATGTGAATACATTGAGGTAAGTTCTTCGGGATTATCAGAATCGCAATCTGAATTCAGCTTAGAGATTTATCCAAATCCTTCCTCTGGAATATTTACAATATCCCTGAGCGATTTGAGTCACTCGCAAGTATCCGTTGCCATATTAGACTTAAGCGGCAAAATTATTACGCAAGAGAAATACCAGTTAAACACGACTGAATTTGAAATCCCAATGGATGTTTCAAATGTAGAATCAGGTGTGTATTTCATTAAAATTGATGCGGGTAAAATAATTACCCAAAGAGTTGTTTTGACAAAGAAATAACTTATAGTCTTACAAGAATATAGAGGGGGCCTTGGCTCCCTTTTTTTATTCAAAAATATTTGCAAAAAAATCAAGCTTAAATATTTTGATTGTCTTCAAGAATGTTCCTTAGGAATTCGCTATTTTTGTCAACGCTTGTTTAAATTAAAAAAGTAAACAAGCCAGAAAGTTAACGAACTAGACAAATTATGTCCTCAAAAATTATGAACTCTGAATTTGAGATTACGCAGAATCCTGTGATTTCTCAAATGTCCTCTATGGATCATGATCAAATTTTATTTTGTAGTGATAATATTACTGGTCTTAAAGCAATTATTGCTATTCATGATACCACTCTTGGACCTGCATTAGGAGGTACTAGAATGTGGTCTTATAATAATGAATTAGATGCCTTAAATGATGTGCTACGCTTGTCTCGGGGAATGACCTATAAAAATGCAATATCTGATTTAGCATTAGGAGGGGGTAAGGCAGTGATTATTGGAGATTCGAAAACCATGAAATCAGAAGCCTTATTTCGTCGATTTGGTCGATTTGTTGATTCATTAGCCGGGAATTATATCACTGCCGAAGATGTAGGGATTTCTCCTTCAGATATGGTTTGGGTAAGTAAAGAAACCAATCATGTGGTAGGTTTACCTGGTAAAAGTGGTGATCCTTCTCCCGTGACGGCATTTGGTACTTATATGGGTATTAAAGCCTGTGCAAAGCTAAGGTTCGGAACAGATAATTTAATTGATAGAAAAATTCTAGTCCAAGGTGTTGGTCACGTCGGTGAATATTTAGTCTCTTATTTAAGAAAAGAGGGTGCACAAGTATTTATCGCTGATATCAGTGATGATACGGTTCGGCGGGTTGCTCAAAAATATGGAGCTAAGGGAATCGCTCTTGATGAAGTTTATCAGTTGGATATGGATATTTATGCTCCATGTGCTTTAGGTGGAACAATTAATGATGAAACTCTTGAGCAATTGAAATGCGGCATCGTGGCTGGGGCTGCAAACAATCAATTAGGTATAGAAGATAGACACGGCCAAGATCTTCTGGATAAAGGGATTTTGTATGCACCTGATTTTGCTATAAATGCAGGAGGTGTTATCAATTGTTTTTCTGAGGTTAAAGATTTATCAAGTAAATGGGCAATGGGTAAGGCCGAAGATATTTACCATACGATTTATGACATTGTTTCGCGATCTGAACAAGAACAGATCCCTTCTCATGTGATTGCAATGAAAATTGCTGAAGAGAAAATAAATAAAGGACGAAAGAATATTAAGTAAATGCTGAATAGAAGACATTTAAGAATAAAAGTCCTTCAGATGTTGTATACATTTTACAACCAAAAGGAATCTATGGATCTTAAGACTGCAAAAACACAATTACTGCAATCTGTAGATTTAATGTACGATTTGTATTTGTACTTGCTGCTTACCTTTCAGGAGGTAAGAAATGCCTCATTATCTAAAATGGATGATAGAGCTAATAAATTGCGCCCCTCTTTTGAAGACTTAAATCCAAATAGAAAGTTAGTAGACAATGAAATCATCGAACGAATCATGGGATCCGTTGCTCTCCAGGACTTATGTCAAAGGCGAAATGTAAACTGGAATTCAGATGAAAAACAAGAGATTTTTAGAAAGCTTTTTATTGAGATAGAAAAAAGTGAAGTTTACTTTGAACATATGGAGGCACTTGAAAATGATTTCTCGAATGCTAAAAATTTCTTAGTTCACTTGTTCAGATCGGAAATTGCCAATTCACCGCTTATTTATAACTTTTTTGAAGAAGAAGAAATACGATGGATGGATGATATTGATCTTGCATGCTCTATGGTTATTAAAACCATTAAAATGAGTACTGAAGAGGAAGGTTTTGATTTCCTTCCACTCTACAAAGAAAATGATGATGAGAAGGATTTTATAACAACGTTATTAAAACAAACTGTTGCTTTAGATCAGGAAAGCGAACATTTAATCGAGGAAATGGCAGACAATTGGGAGCTTGATCGTATCGCAAAGATGGATGTGCTTTTATTGAAAATGGCATTTGCAGAGCTGCAGTCTTTTGAAAGTATTCCTACAAAGGTTACAATCAACGAATATCTTGAAATCTCAAAATATTACAGTACACCAAAAAGCAATGTATTTATCAATGGTATACTTGACAAATCGTTGAAAAAGTTGGTAAAAGAAAAAAGGGTTTTAAAAACAGGTAGGGGACTAAAGCAATAAATATGAAAATGATGAGGTATATGATTCTTTTTCTTTCGCTATCTATTATAGGTTGTGAAGGTAATAATGAATTGGAAGTTGGTCAAAAGACAACTATGACTATCGATAAAATATACGATGCTGGAACGCGAGTTAAAGGTGAGGTTATAGAAGCAGTATTCAATATTGAGAATACGGGTGATTACCCTCTTGTTTTTGGTGAGATAAAAGGATCTTGTTCATGTACAGTAGCAGATAAGCCAGAAGCACCTATCTTACCTGGGGAAAAGGGCGTTATTACTGCAAAAGTAGATACCGAAAAATTCAGGAGTAATTCTGAAATATCAAAATATGTTACTGTTTTGGCAAATACAGAGCCGAACAGAGTAACGCTTAAAATCAAAGGAAAAATAAAATAACAATTAAATTTTTAGTTATGGGAGATAGTAGTTTAATGAATATTCTTTTTATAGGGCTCATGTTTTTTGTGTTCTACTTTTTTATGATTCGTCCACAGATGAAGAAACAAAAAGAATTGAAAAAATTTAGAGATGGACTTGCTAAGGGTGACCATGTTGTAAGTATCGGTGGTATTCATGGTAAAGTGCTTGAGATTACAGATACTACGGTTCTAATTGAAAGTGAAAAAACAAAGATCCGATTGGATAAGTCTGCTGTCAATCAGAGCGGAGAAGAATTGTTACAAGCTAAATAGTCCTAACTTGTCAAAAATCAACTTAAACTAGTCTGCGAATGGTATACTTGTTACTTCTTGTTGGCGTTTTTTTGTTGTTAATAGGTGGTGATTTTTTAGTTAAAAGTGCTGCCTCATTGGCGAAAAAATTAAATATTTCTCCTTTCCTAATAGGTGTGACTGTTGTTTCCTTTGGGACATCTGCACCAGAACTCATTGTGAGTTTAAAAGCAGCTTTTAATGGAAGTTCTGGTATTGCTATTGGAAATGTCATAGGTTCTAATATAGCGAACTTAGCACTTGTTCTTGGAATAACAGTTTTGATACGTCCGATTGTTCTCGACCCCAAAAAACTTCGATTTTCCTGGTTCGCCATGCTTGTAGCATCGTTAATGTTTTTAGGATTTTCTATTGATGGAATTTTAGATCGAGTAGATGGCTTATTTCTGATATCAGGTCTTATATTGTTTCTTATATTATCAATACGAAAGCGCGATGATAGTTTTGTAGAGGAGGAGTTGGAAAAACCCTTAAAAACGAATTTAATACCCGTGTATTTCATTTTTGGAGCGGCAGGTCTCTATTATGGCTCAGAACTACTTGTAGATAATGCCATTACAATAGCCAAATCATTTGGCATATCTGAATTTATAATAGGTGTTTCCGTTGTAGCTCTAGGAACGTCGTTACCAGAACTTGTTACCTCGATCATTGCAATAATAAAAGGTCAGTCTAGTATTTCGGTAGGTAATTTAATAGGAAGCAATGTGTTTAATATTTTCGCTGTTTTAGGAATAACGAGTGCTGTTAATCCCTTGAAGGCAGATTCTTTTTTAATAGCTATTGACTTACCAATCATGTTGGGTGTAACTCTTTTAACAGGGTTGTTTCTTCTAGTCAGTAAAAAGCTTGGTAGGATTGAAGGTTTACTTTTAATCACCATATACATCATGTATATCGGGAGTGCTTTAATTTAATCCAATATAAAGCTAGCTCCTTGTTCACTAGACGATACAGATTTCCTAGCATTATTAAAGAGCCCTCTACCTAAAGTGCTTGTGTTTTTTCTTTGAATTTCTTTTGATTTACGTAGTTTGATGACTTCGATATTTTGAATGTTAAGTGTTCCTTGATCTGCATCCAATTTTAAAATATCTCCTGTTTCAATTTTTGATATAATCCCGCCATCTAAAGCTTCCGGTGTAAGGTGAATTGCAGCTGGTACTTTCCCAGATGCGCCAGACATTCGACCATCCGTTACGAGTCCTACCTTGAAGCCTCTTTTTTGAAGAATAGTAAGCGATGGCGTTAAATTGTGCAACTCGGGCATACCATTTTGCTTTGGCCCTTGAAAGGGCACGACAGCTATGAAATCCTTGTTTAATTCATCATTTTTAAAGGCAGTTATCAAATCTTGCTGTTCAATAAATACTATAGCAGGAGCTTCAACAACTCGATTTTCTTTTTGAACGGCAGCTGTTTTAATTACGGATCGTCCAATATTACCTTTTAAAATTTTTATTCCACCATCCTCGGAAAATGGTTCGTTTGCCGGTCTAACGACGGATAAGTTTAACGAAACATCCGTGCCATTTTCAAATACGATGGTGCCATTACTTATTTTAGATTCTTTACTAAATTTTGAAAGACCTTTTCCCAGTATCGTTGTCACATCTTCATGCAATAAACCTGAATTTAATAAAGTTTTGATAACAAAACTCATGCCTCCTGCAGCATGAAAGTGATTGACATCAGCCGCTCCATTAGGATACATTCTTGTAATTAATGGTATAATATCTGAAAGGTCTGACATATCCTCCCAATTGATTATAATACCTGCAGCTTTTGCAATCGCAATGAGGTGAATAGTATGATTTGTTGATCCACCCGTTGCAAGCAGGCCAATTATGGCATTGACAATTGATTTTTCATCGATAATTCTCGAAATGGAACGTTCCAATCCGAGGGTTGCATTATGTGCCGCTATTTCAACAGCTTTTTCATTGAGCAACCTTCGGTGTTCAGTATCTGGATTCACAAAACTGGAGCCAGGTAGTTGCATGCCCATGATTTCCATGAGCATTTGGTTGCTATTTGCTGTTCCGTAAAAAGTACAGGTGCCAGGCGAGTGATAAGAATCTGATTCTCCTTTAAGTAAAGCTTCTCGATCAATTTTACCTTCCGCAAAATCTTGTCTGATTCTCGCTTTTTCTTCATTACTAATTCCGGTAGGCATAGGTCCTCCTGGAACGAATACAACTGGAAGATGACCATAATTTAGGCAGCCCATCATCAAGCCAGGAACAATTTTATCACAAATACCGAGGCTTAGTATAGCATCAAACACGTTATGAGAAAGCCCTATGGAGGTACTAAGCGCAATTACATCTCTTGAAAACAAGGACAATTCCATCCCGTCTTTTCCTTGAGTCACACCATCACACATAGCAGGCACACCACCAGCAACTTGAAGTACAGAATTATATTTTCTTGCGTAAACTCTAAGTTCTTCTGGATAGTTTTCATAAACGCGATGCGCAGACAACATATCATTATAGGCCGTAACGAGTCCTAAGTTTTTGGTTTTATTACCTGAGAGTTCCTTTTTATCTGATGGACCACACCCTGCAAAAGAATGAGCCAAATTACCACAGCTCAAAGTCGATCTGTAAACACCTTCTTCAAACATATGATTGACCTCATCAAGGTATTTAGTCCGTGTTTCATGACTTCTATCTATGATTCGATTTGTTATTTTAATTATTGTTTCGTGCATGATTTATTAATTTTCAGCAAAATAAATTGCTGTTAAGTTCTTTTTGAAGTACTGTATAGGTAACTTTTCGCTTTCGCTTTGTTCAAAAACAGATTTTTTCAAACCTCCTGAGAACATCAATATCACATTTTTAGCACCTTCAATAAATGCTTTATTTAATGAAATACGTTTTTCGGGATGATTCGGCGCATTCGTATTTCGCAGCGAAGGTTCAGGGTCGCTTAAGCACTTTTCTGATTCGATATCCTTTGGAAAAATCGATGCAGTATGACCATCTCCACCCATGCCTAAAATAACGATGTCAGCGTTTTTAAAGTCCTCATATTGTTCCTTGACAAGCTTCAGGTTTTTTTCATAATGAGTACTATCAAAAACCATTTTCGTAAGATGAGCACGTTGAGCTTTGTTTTGAATAAGAATCTCTTCAATCATTTTAGCATTGGAATATTTTGAGCTACCGTCAACAAATCGTTCATCAACCAAACCTATGTTTATTTTATCCCATTTTAAATCTTGAAATGATAGAAGATTATATAGGCCTTTAGGAGTTCCACCACCTGATAATAAGAGTGTTGCATGCCCTTTTTGCTGAATCGCATCATTTATGATGCGGACAATACTCTCACACATTTCATTTTCAAGAGCCGCCATGTTTTGGAATACGATCATTTGTTTTTCCATTTTTTAGTAATCCAAGATTCGCCACTAGATAGAATTTCGTCTCCTGGGCCCCAAGTTCCTGCAGCATATAAGACATTTTTACTATTTGTACTTTTCCAGCTATTGGTTATTGTTTCAATCCAAGTCCAGGCTGCAACGAGTTCGTCTTGACTCATAAATAAAGTTTGATTGCCTCGTATCACGTCTATGATCAGTCTTTCATAAGCTTCTGGGAACCTTTCTTCAAACGTATCAATATAATCTAGTTTTAGAGCAGTTGGCTTATATCGGTAACCACCTGGCCCTGGGATTTTAGTCATTTGAATGAGCTCAATTCTTTCTTCAGGTTGAAGACGAATGATTAGCTTATTGTTATTCATTTCTTCTTTTGATGGAAAAATATTGTGTTTAACCTGTTTGAAATTAATTACAATTTCAGAATACCTTTTCTTCATTCGTTTCCCTGTTCTCAAATAAAAGGGAACGTTTTTCCATCTCCAATTGTCAACAAAGGTTTTTAGCGCGACAAAAGTTTCAGTTTTAGATTCATATTTTTCAATATCCTCCAAATAAGAGTTGACTTTTCGACCTTCGATATTCCCTCTTGTATATTGGCCCTTTATACTTTCACTTCGAATAGATTCTTTTGTGAAAGGTCGCAAAGACCTGAGTATTTTTAGCTTTTCGTTTCTAACTTCATTTGCATTTAAAGCGAATGGAGGTTCCATAGCAACTAGGCACAATAGCTGAAGTAAATGGTTTTGAACCATGTCAAGTAATGCGCCACTTTGATCATAGTATCCGGCTCTCTTTTCTACACCCAAACTTTCTGCAACCGTGATTTGTATGCTATCTATATTTTCAGCATTCCAAGCTCTTTCAAATAGATTATTTGCAAAACGTAACACCATAAGATTTTGTACAGTTTCTTTTCCTAAGTAGTGGTCAATTCTGTATATCTGAGATTCATCAAACGTTTTTGTAATTTCATTATTAATGGTAATGGATGATTCCAGACTATGACCTAAAGGTTTTTCAAGAACCACTTTACTATTTTTATCAGCTAATTTCGAATCCTTTAAGGCTTTCGATATTGGTCCGAAGGCACTAGATGGTGTTGAGAAATAATAAATATTCTGATACCCTTTGAAATTTTCTAAAAACTCCTTAAGCTTTTTATATCCTTGAACTGAAGGTTCTCTTGCGATAACTAATTGAATGTTCGACATGAATTCATTGATTCCAGTATCAAAACCTTTTGTTCCTTCAAGGCTTTTTTCTAAGAATAATCGAACTTGTGACCTAAAATGGTCCTCTTGATCAGTTTTTCTAGTAATAGCTATGATATTGTATTTACAATTTAATTGGCCGTCAATATAGCGTTGATATAAAGCAGGGTATATTTTTCTGAGTGCAAGATCTCCTGTGCCTCCAAAAACTACTAAATTGAAGTTCTGAAATTGCTCTTTATGTTTAATTTTTTTAGCCATGAATGCTGTTTTGTTTAGTGTCAAATTTACACTTACTATTTCAATTTTGAAATACTTTGTCAAAAGTTAACAACGTCTTAATGTTATAAAAGCAATTTTTAAAAAATGGATGTGCTATAATTGAGATTGTTTGTAGGAGTATTATCAATTTTAAAATATGCAATGGCATCAACCATATATATATTAAATGCTATTTTAAGTTCCTCTTCATGATTCTTTAGATGATCAGGGGCATTTTCTAATTCGTTAGGAAATGAAATTCTTTTTGAAACTCCTTGACAAGCCTTTAATAGTCCATATTCAGTGGGGTAATAATTAAGCCACTTGTATTCAATAATTTGTTTCAAAAATAGTTGAAAGTCTTTTGGGTAGTTTACAATGTAGTTACTTTGATGGTTATAGAATTCATCAAGGTAGGTTTGATACGGTTTCTTATGATAGTGCTCCCATTGTATTGCTAAAAGGTGGTCAAAGTATAGATCGATAGCAATTCCGGAAACCTTTGGTAATGAGGTATAAAGTTTAGATCGTGCTTTTCTAACGGCAGAATGATTGTCAATATAGTGATCAATTTTTCTATGTAGAAGTACTCCCTTCTTTATGGTTTCAGAATAATTGACAAAGCTATTACCTTTACAGAAGTCACCAAATAGGTTGGCAATCATCAGCTCTAAATCATTATTTGAAAAATATAGGTGTCCTAGGAAATTCATTAAAGTTCCTAAGATAAGAAATCCTTAATACTCGTCTTCGTTGAATAAGAAGTCTTCTCTTGAAGGGTAGTCAGGCCAAATTTCTTCGATGCTCTCATAGATTTCTCCTTCGTCCTCAAGATCTTGAAGGTTTTCTGCAACCTCCATTGGGGCACCAGTTCTAATCGCAAAGTCGATAAGCTCGTCTTTTGATGCCGGCCAAGGGGCATCTTCTAGGTAGGAAGCTAATTCTAATGTCCAATACATTGACGTTACATTTTGTTATTCGGCAAAAGTAAACTTTATTTCAAACTATCCAAGAAAAAAATGATTTTTGTCAAAAATATCCTTAAGATTTCGGAATCCACGGGGTCTCTTTGGCATTTAAATCAACTGAAAGTTTTCGACTTAGGGTGAAAAGATAATCACTGAGTCGGTTAAAATATGAAAGGATAATTGAATCTAAAATCACTCGATCGGAAAGTTCTACAATAATTCTTTCTGCGCGTCTGCATACTGTTCTTGCAATATGACATTTAGATACAATTATGTGTCCACCGGGTAGAATAAACGTTTTCATTTCAGGAAGTGATTGATCCATTTCGTCAATCCATTTTTCAAGTATCGAAATATCTGATTCTATGAGCTCGGGAAGTTTCATTGAGGTGCCTTTTTCACCAACCGCAAGTAGCGACCCCGCTGTAAATAACCTATCCTGAATCTCCAAAAGCTGCACCTCGATTTCATTATTGTTAATGCTATCGCGAAGCAATCCAATGTGCGCGTTTAATTCATCAACTGTACCGTAAGCGTTTATGCGTAAATCATTTTTTGAAACACGCACTCCTCCTATGAGTCCAGTTTGGCCTTTATCACCTTTTTTCGTGTAAATTTTCATTGTTTTAAACTTTTGCTAATGCTTGTTCAATATCCCAAATAAGATCCGCGTGATTTTCAACCCCAATTGATAGTCTTACAAGCTTTTCCGTAATACTCAGTTCTTCTCTAAAAGCAGGAGCTACCCCTGCATGTGTCATCGTTGCTGGATGTTCAACTAGGGACTCTGTACCACCTAAACTTACAGCTAGTTTGATGAGTTTGAGGTTGTCTATAAATTTAAATGCTTCTTTTTCACCACCTTGAATATCAAAAGAAAGCATTGCTCCAGGCGAATTATATTGTCTTTTGTAAATTTTATGCTCCGATGTTCCCTCTGGAATAAGACCCAGATAATAAACTTTTTCTACCTTTTCATGCTCATTTAAATAATTCGCAACCTGCTCGGCATTGGTGGCCTGTTGTTCCATTCTAATTTTCAGGGTTTCAAGACTTCTCATTAATAGCCATCCGGTATGTGGAGCGGCCATGTTGCCTAGAAAGGTTCTTAGTATTTTTACTCGATTTATTACGTCTTGGTTTCCACAACAAGCACCTGCGATAAGGTCACTATGACCTCCGATGTATTTTGTAGCCGAATACAATACAAGATCTGCTCCATGTTTTAACGGATGTTGCCATAATGGACCCATGTAGGTGTTGTCAACAGTTAAATATACTTTTTTGTCGTCAGAAGAATAGCGTAATGCGATTTCATTACACATTTCAATATCAATAAGAGCATTTGTTGGATTAGCAGGAGTCTCAATATAAATCATGGACAATTTATTAGCCAATCCTGAATTTTTTAATCTCTTTACGATATCCTCCTGTGTGTCATTCGGTGTGAATGAGATGGTATGAATACCAATTTTTTTAAGAAATTCTTTAATAAAGTGGTCAGTTCCACCGTAAAGCGGTGAGCTGTATAGCAATACATCACCTGGAGCTAAAAACTCCAATAAAACCGTAGATATTGCAGCCATACCACTCTCAAATACCGCGCAGTCATCCGCATTATCCCAAAGTTTTAATCGAGTTTCAAGAATTTCAAGATCTGGATTATTGATTCTGCTATATATGAGTCCGACTTCTTCTGATGCTTCTTTTTCTCTTAAGCCATAGGCGACTTCAAAAAATGCTTTACCTTCTTGTGCATTTTTAAAAACAAAAGTTGAGGTTTGAAAAATAGGTGATTTTATTGATCCTTCCGAAAGTTCAGGCTTGTAACCATGAGACATCATTAAACTTTCTGGTTTGAAATCGTACTTTTTACTCATTTAATTCAGATTATTACTTAGGTATTGTTGTTTTAACTAATTTAAAACCAATTTAATACAGTTCTCATAAAGCTAACATCAACCTAAAACATTATGTTCAATATTGCTGCAAAGTTAGAAAAGCTTTTGATTTCAAGCGCTAAGAAATGAAAAAGAAAAAAGCCCTTTCGGGCTTTTAATTAGATGTTTATTTGTTTGGTTTTATCAAACTTAATTCGGTAGTCAAAGTCGAATGTTTTTTTGTCTTTTGGGTTAAGCTTTATTTTCCATTCAATCAGACCTGTTCTATCTGTCAGCTTTCCTTTACCTACATTTATTTTGTCGATAATAATGTCTTCATCCGTTGTAATAGGTACCTGATCTTGAATTACAATTTCAATTTGACTGGATTTCATATTCTTCACTTCAATTGTATATGCTTTTGATTTCTCTATTTTATCGCCAATAGTTCTTTCTTTACATTTTGAAGATAAAAGCTTTCTCTTTATTGATATGTTTGGGTCTTTTCCAAGAGATAAATATAAGGTATCATTCATTTTTGTTGGGTCAATGTATGTCTCTCCAATATACGAGCCATCAAAAAAGATATTTGCTTTTGAAGGGATTAATTGAAGTTCATCCACTTTAAGCATTTCGGCTACTAAATATACCGATTGGTCAAGCTTTGGAACAGCATAATATTTAAAATTTGTTTCTAATTCAGATTTTTGAACTAGAACCATGTGCTGTTGCCCATTTGAAGCAATCGAATAGGGTAGGTCAATTTTAAATTCAGCCGCAATAAGTTGATGTACCACTTTTGTAAATTCATTTGCGTCCAGGGCAACCTCGTCCTCAGCTATTGTTTCAAGTGCATAACCTCTGTTGGTAATTGCATTTGAAGGTGTTGCTGCCATTTTGTAATGGTTTGCATTGTTGGAAACAGACAATTTATTTCTATAATTTACATAACTAATGTACCATGGGTTAATTTCTGGTTTGGTTTTATTAGCATATGGATTATTGGTGGAAATTCTCAGTTTAACTTCCTTCCATTCTAGTCCCGTGTTTTGAAATACTTGAGCTTTGTAATTCATGAATATTTTTCCTTTTGATGATTCACTTCTGATATCGTACAAAGGAGTCCAACCCGCATTAGCGGAAAGGTATGAAAAGTTGATTTTTCCATTTGTATTTCCCTCAGCAATTAGTGAGACTGTAATTCTTGGTATTGGGTTTGCGTTGGATTTTGGTTGTCCTAATGTGTTTAATCTATTTTTCAAATGCTTGAGTCGATCATTCATTTTTAACTGTTTTTTTTCCGCAGCTTTTGTAGACTTACTGATAACAATTAATTTTTTATTTAAGGCACTCATTTTTGTAGTATAAAGCGCAATTGCCTCTTGAAGAAGTTCTAGAGAGTCGCTTACTTTCCCCTGGTTTTTCATAACCCCATTATCACGAAGCATTCGTTGGGCTTGATTGTAAACAGCTGTTTGCTCTTTTAAATCGCGTATGTCAAATCCAATAGATTCGATAGAGTCTTTTAATAATTCTATAGAACGTTTGATTTTACTAGCTTCTGTACTTATATCTTTTGTTATTGATTTCGGATAGTAAAGGCTGTATTTGCTGTCAAGGATAACAACATTACCCGTAGCGCTGACTTGTATGGTTTGTGGGTCAATTGATGAACTAATGCCTTCAATAATGATTTCATTGATTCCTTTTATCGCGCTGTAGGTTAGCGTTGAGCGTAATTGCACCCCTGATGTGTAGATTGTTGCTTCTTTAAGTTTTGCTTTTCTTATTTGTTCACCCGAGTTAGCAAACGCAACACTACTAAAGAAGATAGATCCAAAAGATAAAATAAAGATTGTATGTTTCATGTTTTCGTTTTTGACCCTGTACAACTTGTATGAATATTGGTTCATTAGTTGTAAACTTTTTGTGACCTGGGGTGTTTTCTAAGTATGAATGAAACCGTGGTGTCAATCAAAGGGCTTAAAAAAAGTTTTAAAGCTTTTAAAGCCGTAAAGGATGTTTCTTTTAGTGTTCAGAAAAACGATGTATTTGGTTTTCTGGGTCCTAATGGAGCAGGTAAAAGCACATCCTTACGTTGCATGTTGTCATTGATTAAAGCTGATGCTGGTGAAATCAAATTATTTGGAGAAGACATAAAGGATAACCGATCAAAAGTGCTTTCGAAAATAGGTTCAATTATAGAAAAACCTGATTTTTATAAATACTTATCAGCTTTTAAAAATCTAGAATTGTTGGCTCGAATTTCTGGTAGTACTGTTTCAAAGTCTGAGCTTTATGATATTTTAGATTTCGTTGGTCTCCAAGGTCGTGAAAAGCACAAATTCAGAACTTTTTCTCATGGTATGAAACAAAGGTTAGGGATTGCGCAGGCGTTGATGCATAATCCTGAACTGATCATTCTTGATGAACCAACCACAGGTTTGGACCCTCAAGGAATTGTTGATATCCGAAATTTAATATTGAAATTAAGCAAAGAGCAGGGTAAAACTGTTATTTTATCGTCCCACCAGCTTTCAGAGATTGAAATGATTGCCAATAGAATGGTAATTATTAACAAAGGAGAAACACTTATTGAAGGTTCCGTTCACAATCTTTTAAATTCGTCAAATATGGTTGTTAAATTTCAATTGGATGATGTCAGTCGGGGAGAAAAATTACTTGTCAATGAATTTTCTGATGTTAATGTATCAAAGGCTTCCACAAATGAATTAGAATTTGAGATTGAAAAAATTAGGATCGCGGATGTAGCAGAGTGTTTTGTTAAAAACAATCTCAGAATATACAGTATCGAGCAAAAAAGAAAGCTTGAGGATTATTTTATTAATATGATTGCGGAGGGTTAGTATGTTATTAAAAAATACTTGGAATGAGCTTATTAAAATTTTGGCGAAGCCGAGAAGTTATATAGGCTTTGGTGCATTAACCTTACTAATAGGTGTTATTTTGGTTGCGATGAAGGCTGATGGTAAAAGCTTTATCTCCTTTGTTACGGCATCATTTGAACAGACCCTTAGCTTTAATGGAGAGATTTTAAATGGTAACCTAATGGCTTTTGTTATTCTGCAAATGCTGATTATTCATGTTCCTCTTCTGGTTGCTCTCGTTACAGGCGATTTGGTTTCTGGTGAAGCTGCGATGGGTACCTTGCGAATGATGGCGACAAAACCTATATCTAGGTCTGCTATTTTAGGTTCTAAACTTCTGGCGGGCGCTATATATACATTTTTATTAACCCTATGGATGGCTTTTATGGCATATGGTATAGGGCAATGGATGTTCGGGGCAGGGGATTTAATTGTATTGAACAATGATGGTCTTGTAATTATACCTGCTGATGATATTATGTGGCGATATTTTTATGGGTTTGGCTTGGCATACCTTTCATTATTAGCGGTTGCAACCATGTCAATTTGTTTTTCAGTCTTTTCAGATAATTCTATAGGTCCAATTGTGAGCACAATGGCGGTAATTATTTTATTTACGATCATAGGTTCGCTAGATGTGTCAAGTTTTAACAGTTTACAACCTTTTTTACTTACAACACACATGTCCTCATGGCGAAGTTTATTTGAGATGCCTGTGCCGGTTGATGACATTTTGAATTCTATTTATATTTTACTTTTTCATATTATTGGATTTGCCGCTATTTCATTTTGGCGATTCAATAAAAAAGACATCAATACATAATGAAGTTATTCTCAATTTATATCCTTCTATTATTTAGTTTTTGTGCTCACGGACAGGATGCGCAAAGCCTTTTAAACAAAGTTGTTAATAAGATGGAAGGTGTCACAGATTATAGTGCTAATGTTCAGATAATTGCGGATATACCTCTGATAAAGATCCTACCATCCAATGCGAAAATATACTATAAGAAACCTGATAAATTTAAGGTAGTATCAAAAGGAATAGCGATTTTACCTAAGCAGGGATTCACCGATATGAATGCTTTTTTGAGTAGCCGCGATAAATACATGGTGGTCTTTGCAGGGACTAAAAATATCGAAGGTGTAGAAACAAGTTTACTGACCGTAATTGCTAATGATAGTGATTCTGAAATCATACTCATAAAGTTATGGGTGGACCCTTTGAAAGTATTAATTATGGCTTCTGAAATAACCACAAGAAGCAGCGGTAATGTTAAAATTGACTATAAATACAATTTACAAGCAAAAAATGGTTTGCCATCTAATATTAAATTCACTGTTGATGTAAAAGAATTTAAAATGCCAAAGAGCTTTTCTTCAAATCCACATAAAACAAGTAAATCAAAAGGTAATAAGCGAAAAACAGGCACCATTAAGCTGAACATATCAAATTATAAGGTGAACCAAGGTATCGCCAATTCTTTTTTTGTAAAATAAATCAGGGTTTAATTCTATTCTTTCATTCTTGATATTTTAAGGGATTCATTACATTTGTCCCACAAAATAGCTTATGAAATTACTTGAAAATAAAATTGTTATCGTTACCGGAGCCTCTAGGGGAATTGGTAAGTCAATTGCCGAAGAGTGCGTTAATCAAGGTGCAACAGTCATCTTTACGTATCTTTCATCAAAGGAGAAGGCTGAAGCACTCGAGGCAGAGCTTTCCTCAAATGGCGGCGTTGCCAAAGGTTTTAAGTCTGATGCTTCAAAATTTGAAGAAGCACAAGCACTAGTTGATAATGTGGTGTCTGAATATGGAACTGTTGATGTGCTTATTAATAATGCGGGTATTACTCGAGATACTTTATTGATGCGTATGTCTGAAGAGCAGTGGGATGAAGTGATCAATACCAATTTGAAATCGGCATTTAATTTAACTAAAGCAGTTCAAAGACCAATGTTAAAGGCACGGTCTGGTTCAATTGTTAATATGTCCTCCGTGGTAGGTGTTAAAGGTAATGCGGGGCAGGCAAATTATGCAGCATCAAAGGCGGGATTGATTGGTTTTACAAAGTCCGTTGCCGCTGAGCTGGGTTCTCGTAATATTAGGTGTAATGCTATTGCGCCTGGGTTTATTGAAACAGAAATGACAGAAGCGTTAGATCAAAAAGTGGTACAAGAATGGAGAAACGGTATTCCATTAAAGCGGGGTGGAAGTCCATTGGACGTGGCTAATGCTACTGTATTTTTGGCTTCTGATATGTCTGCATATGTTACGGGTCAGACCATTCATGTTTGTGGGGGTATGTTAATGTAGCGTTATGAATACTCGACCAAGAAGAAATAGAAAAAGTGCAGCCATTAGAGATATGGTACAAGAAACACAGCTAGGTGTTGAGCATTTGATATTTCCGGTGTTTTTAAAAGATGGAAGTGATATTAAAGAACCAATAGACTCACTTCCAAATATTTACAGGTTTTCAGTTGATGTGTTACTTAAAGAAATTGAGTCTTGTCTAGAGCTCGGGATTCGAGTTTTTGATATATTTCCTGCAGTAGCGGAAAGCCTTAAGGATAAAACTGGCACATATAGCTTTAATATGGATAGTTTTTATCTCAAAGCGATTCAAAAAATTAAAGAAAGATTTCCTGAAGCAACGCTGATGAGTGATGTAGCTTTGGATCCATATTCCTCTGATGGGCATGATGGATTGGTTAAGGATGGCAAAATTCTTAATGATGAAACACTTCCGATTCTGGCTAAGATGTCTGTTGCACAAGCACAAGCAGGAATTGATATTATTGGGCCCTCAGACATGATGGACGGTAGGGTTGGAGTTATTCGTGAAGCTCTTGACAATGCCGGTTATACCGAAACAAGTATTATGTCGTATACCGCAAAGTATGCAAGTTCATTTTATGGTCCGTTCAGAGATGCATTAAAGTCAGCACCGAAATCGGGTGATAAAAAAACTTATCAAATGAATCCAGCCAATAAAAGTGAGGCACTCATTGAAGCGCAACTCGATATTGAGGAAGGTGCCGATATGATTATGGTTAAGCCGGCTATTTGCTATTTAGACGTGATTCATCTATTAAAAGAAAATTTTGCCACGCCCGTCACTGCTTATAACGTAAGTGGTGAGTATGCAATGGTTCATGCTGCAGCTCAGAAGGGCTGGCTCAATTACGATTCAGCTATGTGTGAAATGTTACTTAGTATTAGAAGGGCAGGGGCTGATGGTATCTTGACTTATTTTGCAAAGGATTTTGCAAAGCTAATGCAAGAGTAATAAAACAAAATAGACATGCATTTCATTTCTGATGAATTTTATAGTGTTGAAAAAATTAACGACCTGATTGTTTCTGGTGTTGAAATTGGTATTAGTGAAGCGTCTAAGGATAAAGTGATAGTATGTGCTGAGTATTTATCGCGAAAATTAGCTTCTGGAAATGAGATCATTTATGGAATTAATACAGGGTTTGGTTCATTATGTAACACCGTAATTAGTAATGAACAATTGGAAGAGCTTCAGATTAACCTTGTGCGCTCGCATGCATGTGGTGCAGGTGAGGTTATTCCAGATGAAATATCAAAAAGAATCTTGTTATTAAAGGCTATAGCATTAAGTAAAGGTCATTCTGGTGTACGTTTAGAAACGATAGACCGTATTTTATGGCTTTATAACAATGATGTAATACCTGTTATCTATGAACTTGGAAGCTTAGGTGCTTCTGGTGATTTAGCGCCATTAGCCCACATGTCTTTGGCACTGATTGGAGAAGGAGAGGTTCGTTATAAAGGAATAAAAAGGGCTACCTCTGATGTTTTAAAGGAATTAAGTGTTCAACCGATCCACCTTCATGCTAAAGAAGGTTTAGCACTGCTTAATGGAACACAGTTTATGGCTGCTTATTTATCCTATGGCGTATTCCAAGGTATGTCCATATTTAATAATGCAAATAATGTAGCGTCGATAACATTAGATGTTTTATTCGGTATTGAATCTCCTTTCAAAGCAAATGTTAATGCATTACGGAATCAAAAAGGACAAATGGAGGTTGCGCAGCTGATTTTGGAAAGATTAAAAGGGAGTCAGTTAATGAAGCAACCGAAACAACATGTTCAGGACCCTTATTCCTTAAGGTGTATACCTCAAGTTCATGGGGCGAGCAAGGATACCTTAGATTTTTGCAAAAAAACGATTGAAAATGAAATAAATGCGGTAACGGACAATCCCACAATTTTCCCAGAAACTGATGAAATTATTTCTGCAGGAAATTTCCATGGTCAGCCTTTAGCCTTAGCTCTAGATTATTTGGCTATAGCATTAGCGGAGCTTGGTAGTATTTCTGAGAGAAGAACTTATAAATTGATTTCTGGAGAAAGAGATTTACCTCCTTTTTTAGTAAAAAATCCTGGTCTTCATTCTGGGCTCATGATTGCTCAGTATTCCTGTGCTTCAATGGTTAGTCAAAATAAACAGCTTTGTACTCCTGCTTCCGTTGATACAATTGACTCTAGTAATGGTCAGGAGGATCACGTTAGTATGGGAGCTAATGCTGCTACAAAATGTTACAAGGTAATTGAAAATGTCAAAAATATAATTGGTATTGAGCTCTTATCTGCTGCTCAAGCCATGGATTTTAGAAGACCACTTCAATCATCTGAAGTAAATGAAACATTACTCAGATCCTACAGGAAGATCGTTCCATTTATCGAAAATGATAGGATTTTAGCAAATGATATTCTGAAGTCAAAAACATTTTTATTTCAATGATAGAAATCAAAGATGCTTCTGCAAATGAGCCGCGGGAAAAACGACCTACAGGATTGTCAATTCTTTTTGTGATGACAATGATTTCTACAGGTTGGCAGCTTCTTGGATTTGTAGCTGGAGTTTTAAGTGGAAAGGCCTCATCAGAAGATATTGAAAACGTCAAGCTCAAATATGCAGACCTTATAAATTTGTTGAAGGGTTATGGTTCGGATGAAGATTTTGAACCAATTCTAAGAATGGAAAATGTTGAAATAGCCATTGTCGAAAACCTGCAGTTTTTTAGTTTTTTTGGGATTTTATTCGCAGCTGTAGGTTTATATGGAGCTTTAAAAATGTACCAAGGGTTAAAACAGGGTTTTCATTTTTATATTATTTATTCATTTCTTTCATTAATCCATTATCACCTTGTGATTAGTGCGTCAGAGATACCTTTATATGTGTTAGCGGTAAACGGAGGTCTTTCACTATTTTTAATATATCTATACTCTAGATATCTGAATTGGATGACGTAAGGTCAAAAAATCTTACCAGGATTGAGGATTCCATTGGGATCAAAGCTGCTTTTAATACTGCGCATTAATTGAAGTGTGACCTCTGGAAAAGCGATAGGCATGTAGGGCTTCTGGACCAGCCCAATACCATGTTCACCGGAAATTGTTCCGCCTAGTTTTACAACTTCAATAAATAACTCTTTAATAGCATTAGGAAGCTCTTTATTCCATTTCGAAGCTGATAATTCACCTTTGAGAATATTTACATGAAGATTTCCATCACCAGCATGACCATAGCATACAGAATCAAAACCATATTTAGCACCAATTTTTTTCACGTGTTCAAGTAAGTCTGGTAAATGATAGCGAGGGACAACGGTGTCTTCTTCTTTGTAGGTAGAGAAGGCCTTAACCGCTTCGCCTACCTTTCTTCGTAGATTCCATAATGTTTGTTTTTGAGCTTCGGAATCAGCAAACAAGATTTCATCTGTTTCAAACTTTTCAAGAACCGAAAGAATCTGCTCACATTCCTCCATAAGCTTTTCTGGGTCGAAGCCATCGACCTCAACCAGTAGGTGTGCTTCATGATTTTTGGTTACGGATATGGAATAATCTTGAGTGAAATTTTGAGCAAGTCTCAGTGCATCATTCTCCATAAATTCTAGCCCGCTCGGGACAATTCCCGCTCGAAATATTTCTGAAACTGCTTTACATGCATCGGAGGCATCGAAAAACGGAACAAGCATTAGCATATCGTGGGTTGGATGCGTTCTTAGCTTTAAAACAATTTTGGAAACAATGCCAAGTGTACCTTCAGAGCCTACAATGAGTTGAGTTAGATTATATCCAGTTGCGTTTTTAATTACGTTCGCTCCGGTCCAAATAATTGAACCATCAGCCAATACAATTTCTAAATTTAAAACGTATTCATTAGTCACACCATACTTTACAGCCTTTGGGCCACCTGAATTTTCAGCTACATTACCACCTATAAAACATGAACCCCTACTTGCTGGGTCAGGAGGGTAAAAAAGCCCTTTGGCTTTAACCGCATTCTGAAGGTCTTGGGTAATAACACCGGGTTCTGTTGTTACTTGATGGTTCTCTTCGTCAATAGCTATAATTTTATTTAGTTTTTCCGTTGATAATAGGACACCCCCAAATATAGGAAGTGCACCACCGCTCAATCCGGTGCGAGCTCCCGCAGGCGTTACTGGTATATGATGTTCGTTACAGTAGCGTAGTATTTTCGAAATTTCGTCTGTATTAATTGGAATCAATACAATTGCAGGATAAAATATAAGATCCTCCGTTTCGTCATGACTATATTTCTCTAGGTTTTCTTTATCATGCTTACAACGATCATGAAGAAGTTCTGAAAAGAAAGAAATATCTTCCTCTCTGATTTTTGTAAAATTTGACGCTTGATCTAACACTTTTCAAAAATAACAATATCCGCATATTTGATAGTTGTTTAAGCTAAAATTGTACTTTTATATTAAATTCATTTCATGAAAAAAGAGGCCTATATCGTTGATGGCGTTCGAACCGCAATTGGAAATTTTGGAGGTACACTCTCACCAGTAAGAGCTGATGATTTAGCAGCACATGTTATTAAGGCATTAATAAGCCGAAACACCCATTTAGATTTTAAAAAGGTAGAAGATGTTATTTTGGGTTGTGCCAACCAAGCCGGAGAAGACAATAGAAATGTAGCTCGAATGGCTGCGTTACTTGCTGGACTTCCGTATGAAGTGGCAGGTGAAACGGTTAACCGACTGTGTGCTTCAGGTATGGCATCTGTTATTCATGCAAGCCGTGCAATTCAAGCGGACTCAGGAGATCTTTTTATTTCAGGTGGTGTAGAGCATATGACAAGAGGGCCTTGGGTTATTTCAAAGTCCTCAAAAGCATTTGGGAGAGATGCTCAAATGCATGATTCATCTTTTGGCTGGAGGTTTGTTAATCCTAAGCTTCATGAAGCTTATGGTACCGATGGCATGGGCGTTACGGCAGAAAACCTTGTTGAGAAATATGATATTACAAGAGCGGATCAAGATGCCTTTGCTTTATGGTCTCAGGAAAAAACAGCAGCAGCTCAAGCGGCTGGATTTTTTAAGGATGAGATTGTTCCAATTGAAATTCCACGAAGAAAAATGGAGCCATTGGTATTTGATACGGATGAATTCCCGAGATCTAATACAACTTTGGATACGCTCGGTGGATTAAAACCTGCATTTAAAAAGGATGGAAGTGTGACTGCTGGAAATGCATCAGGTTTAAATGATGGAGCTGCAGCATTGTTAATTGCTTCAAATTCAGCCATAAAAGATTATGAATTGAAACCCATGGCTCGAATAGTTTCAGCGGCAGTGGCCGGGGTAGAACCAAGAATAATGGGAATCGGTCCTGTGATGGCATCAAGAAAAGCTTTACAAAGAGCAGGATTAACGCTAAACGACATGGATATCTTAGAATTGAATGAAGCCTTTTCCGCACAAGTTTTAGCATGCACAAGAGAATTAGGTCTCCAGGATAATGACCCAAGAATTAATCCAAATGGTGGTGCGATATCTTTAGGACATCCCTTAGGAATGTCTGGCTCTCGTATTTTACTAACAGCCGCTAGACAACTTCAAGCTACTAACAAACGTTATGCTTTAGTAACGATGTGTATTGGAGTTGGCCAAGGATACGCAACAATCATAGAAAGAGCTTGAATAAATATAGAAGAAACGGTACTTATGTAATTTTGATCATTTTGATCTTTACAGTTTCTTGCAAAAAAAAGAATACGGAATGGAATACAGATTGGGTACTTCCCTTAGTTTCTGATACTCTTAATTTATCTAATTATCAAAACGATAGCACATTAGATGGTTCAGGTTCTTTTTACGTAGTTGATTTTAAAAGAACTTTGGTGGATGCATATTTAAAAGATTATTTAGAGCTACCTGACACCACGATTCATCAATCTTTTTCTCCTACGATTGGAATTGGTAATATTCCAGCTGGTTTTACTTTTTACAATGCTGTCGAGACCCATGAGCTTTCCATACCGGATGTTGAGCTCAAAAAAATAATAATATCAAGTGGTTCAATAAGACTTTCTGTATATAATCCGATTTCTACGAGTGCATATTATACCATCACGATGCCCGGAGTGACATTGAATGGGGTAGATTTTGAGGAAACCTTTTTCGTTGGTGCAGGTACCCAAGAAAACCCAGCTTTAGGTGAAGCATTGATAATGCTAAATGGATATGAACTTGATCTTCAGGGAACAGGCGTCATGGGATCTTCTAATATTTCAGCATTTAATATTCTTCAGACATCTCTTTCCATAACTACAGATCCTGAGGGAGAGAACTCTAGTATTACGACATCAGATTTGTTTGAATTTGATGCAAAATTCGAAGATGTAAAAATCGCATATGCCATGGGTTATTTTGGCGAGCTGTCCTTTTCAGACTCAACTGATATATCGATTCCTTATATTGATTTGATCGAATCAGGTTCAATTAATCTTCCGGATATTCCATTAAGTATTGGAGTTAAAAATGGTGCAAAAATCCCAGCCTCTGCGAAATTAACTTTGTTAGAGAGTACAAATAAAGATGGCGAAGTTTTTGAATTGATTTCATCGGAGCTTAATACCAATCACTTTGTTGGTCCTGCAACAGGTTCTTGGTCCTCATTAACTCCCAGTAGTTACGCATTAGAGATTAATGAAAGCAATAGCAATTTGACGGATTATATAGAACATCTTGGTTTTAAACACAAAATCGGATATGATTTCCGAATGAATCCTTTTGGTTCTCAGACGGGTAGTTACAATGAAATATTTCCAACAAGTAAGGTCGAGATTGATGTTTCTTCCGAATTTCCGCTTGAAGTCGGAGTGGATGGATTGATTATTTCAGATACGATAGCATTTAAGGTTTCGCCCCTTGAGATTAATAATTTAATTGAGGCGGAGTCTCTCGAACTTCATTTAAATTATTGTAATGCATTTCCCATGCAAGGTGCACTAAAAATCAAGCTCTTAGATGAAGGTTTGAATCTTTTATATTCCTTTTCTTCAGACGAATTTATTAGGTCAGGGTCAAGTGGAACCTTCGATAGCGTAGCCAATATCTTTAAGTTGTGTGATAAGTCTGTAATCGTTTTTGATGAAAATGGAACAAATGAAATACCACAGGCTCACTATATAGTTGTTGAAACTACTTTGAATAGTGATATAAACATAGCTCCAATAGAAGTTTCTATTCCAAGTAATGCCTTTCTGTTTGTTGATGCTTTTTTGAAAGTAACTACTAAAAACACATTAGAATGATTCGTTCATTTTTAATAGCTTCAGTTGTTTTAGTACATAGCGCTATATGTTATGCACAAAGTATGCTTCCGGTTCAACAGGATACTACTTTATTTTTACACTCTAATGAGATTATTTTTTCTGGTGTTGCTGATTATCAATCAACTTCTGTTGGAAAAGATATAACGAAAAGTTTTTTTTACGGCGGTTTTATTGATGATGAAATGAAAGGTGCTTCTAGTGGGAGACAGCAGTTGGTGAATAGGTTTGGTATTGATATAAATACGGAGATCGAGTATAGAAACCATAAACGTGCCTTATTTAAAGATTCAACCATAGGATATTTATTTAAATATGGTTTTTATAATTTTTCGGGCATTCAATATACTGAGGATGTCTTCGATCTCTTGTTTTTTGGCAATTCCTCCTTCATAGGTGATACTGCATTTCTATCAGGAAGTCAATTCAGTTCTTATACCTTTCAGAAAATTGGGTTTGGTTGGTTTGATAAATATTCAAAGTCTAGCCTTACAGTTAATGCAATTGGTGTGCATAATTCATTGTCAGGTGTCATAAATAAAGGTGAATTATATCAAAGTGCATCTATCGACTCAGTAGATTTTTCTCTAGATGCCGTTTATAAGTCTTCAAATTCACAAACCTTTTGTGGTTTTGGTATAGCACTAGATCTCGATTACCGCTTCAATATGCCTAAAAGTGATTCAGAGTTCATATATTTTCAATTAATGGCAAAAAATTTAGGTCTTGTTTTCATGCCTGATGTTATACAAAATAGAATACAAGGGGAACTAGCATACGACAACTACAGCATTAATGATTTGTTAAATTCACAAACGATATTTCAAAATACGGATGAAACATTTGGTTCATTCTCAGATACTGTGGAGACTAAAGGTAATTGGCGAGTTCTTCCAGCAATGCTTCAGTTTACAAAATTAGTTAATCGAAATTCAAGCCAAAAAATTCAAGGTTTTTATGGTGCGCGTGCTTATCTTTCTTCTTCTTTTATGCCTATGTTTTTTGTAGGTTTAGATGTTCACCCAATCAAACGATATCGTTTTGGTCTTCAAGCAAGTTATGGTGGGTTTTCAAATTTAAGATGGGGTATGTATTCTGACCTGAAGTTTGACAAATTTAGTTTTGGCATCGCTTCAGAGAATTTATTTAGTCAGACAGGCGAATCTATAATCATAAGAATTTCATGCGCGTTTTAAATATAACCATCACTTTTTTGCTATTGTCGGCTTTTACATTCGGTCAACAACCATTTTACAAGGTATTTTCTGGTCTAGGATATGACGTAGGAAATGGCATTGTAGAATTAAGTGATTCCTCATATGTTGTTTGTGGCTCAAGTACAAGTTGGGAGGGCAGTTCACAAGTATTCCTTATGAAGGTTGATAGTATTGGTGCGAGAGAATGGACAAACCATTATGGCGGGGCTGAGTCTGATGGTGCCAAACGAATTTTATATAAAGAAAATTTAGGTCTATTTACAGTAGGTTTTACAAATTCTATTGGTTCTGGAGATTATAATGGCCTTGTAATGCATATGGACGTGAATGGCACATTAATTTGGGAGCAAAAAATTGGTAGTGACAATGCTTGGGAGTTTATTTACGATGCTGTTTTTGTTGAGGATTCATCTATTTTATGCGTAGGGGAAAGTCAAAATTTAGAAGATGGCGATAAAGATATTTTTGTTGCGCGTATTTCTAAGGAAGGCGAATTAATTTGGAGTCTGAAGTATGCGAATCCAGGGATTGATTATGCAACCTCTATTGCCAATTTAGAGGATAGCTTATTTGTTATTGGAGGTAGTTTTTACTGTGCGGATTCCTCAAACCAAAAAGGGTTTGTAATGAAGATTAATAATGAAGGCACTATTTTGTGGCGTGATACTTTGGGTAACTATTCAGGGAAATATGTAATAGAAGATGTTTGTATTGCTGACGATAAAATAAATGCGGTAGGTGCACGAGAGGTAGAAGTAGATAATCATGATTCATATTTATTAAAGCTCAATTTTGAGGGTGATGTTTTATTTGAACAAACTGAAAATGACCCTAACGGTGAAAGTGATGTAATTATGGATGAAATTGCATTCATTCCTTCGGTAAATAAAAATATTATTGGTTTTAAGGTGATTAATGCCTTCAGCTTTCAGGACGATTATGATGCCAACATTGGTTTTTTCAATGAAAGCTCTTTTTTGTGGATGAATAATTTTACATCAATAAATTATTTAGGCTTAGATGAAGTGAACCAGCTTGTGCCAACATCCGATGGTGCTTTTATTGGCGTTGGACAAACGACCTATCCTATTAGTGGAGGTAGTAATGTTTTTATCCTAAAGTATTCATTGGAAGAGGGTTTTCCTAATACTGCTGAGTATTATACTATTGATACACTTGTTGGTATTGATTCGAATCCAGTAAAAGAAACCTTTAAGGTTTTCCCAAACCCATGTGACGAATCTATTTTCTTTGATTTTAATAAGAGTTGGGCACGGGTAAAAATATTGAATAGTTTTGGGCAAGTTATATCTGATAAAGAGCTTTCTTTAAATCTGCCCATGAATGTTTCTTGGCTAAAAAGTGGCGTGTATTATCTTCAGATTGACAATCAAACGCGCAAAATTATTAAGCTCTAGAACGTCTTCGCTTCTTTTCGGTTAAAATCAGCCCCAGCTCTCTTCCTGTCTGACCTGCAACTGACGTGTTTTCGTCCGCTCTCCTAAGTAGGTAGGGCATAACCTCTTTTACAGGTCCAAAAGGCACATATTTTGCCACATTAAATCCTTCATTTGCGAGGTTAAAGGATATGTGATCACTCATTCCAAGTAATTGTGCAAAATAAACCCGAGGATCGCCATTACCAATGTTGTGATTTTTTAAAGCCTCCGAGAGCATTAAAGAGCTCGACTCGTTGTGTGTTCCCGCCACTAAGGCAAAGTCACTCAAATGTTTCAAAATATAGTCTTGTGCCTTGTTGTAATCTGTATCCGTAGCGGCTTTGTCTTTTTGAATAGGCGAGGGGTACCCTTTTTCTAATGCGCGTGCTCTTTCTTTCTCCATGTAGGCACCCCGGACTAGCTTTACTCCATATGTTATTCCATTTTTAGAAGCTTCTTCTCTACACTTTTTTAGGAATTCGAATCGATCATGTCGGTACATCTGAATTGTATTGTAAACGATTGTTTTTGATGTATTAAATTTTAACATCATTTCAAAGGCCCAAATGTCAATAATATCCTGAATCCAGCTTTCCTCAGCATCAATAAAAACAGGTACGCCTTTTTCGTAGGCAATTGAACAAATCCTGTTTATTCTCTCTTTTATTTGATCCAGTTTTATTTGATCCTCAGCTCTTATTATTTCATCAATATTATTTGCTTTTTCTAACAATCCAAAATCGCTTATTCCTGTTATTTTAAATACTGCAAAAGGAATCTCTCGCTGTGAATCTGCTTTTATGATAGTGTCAATAATAATTTGGGTAGTACGTTCAAAGTCGTCATCTTCCGTTTTACCTTCTACTGAGTAGTCTAAAATTGTACCTATACCATGGGCTCCCAATGCTGTAATTGTCTCGCTGCACTCTTCAATGTTTTCCCCTCCACAAAACTGTTTGAAAATAGTTCGTTTTACAATGAAATTAATCGGAAGTCTTAGTTTTAATGCAGCTAAGGTTATTGCTTTCCCCAACTTCACGATGAAAGGCGAACCTATGACTCTAAAGAGCCAATATGCTCTATTTAAATCTAGGTTTGATTTAAGCTTAAATGCAACTTTAGTATTCTCGAAATTCAGCACAACACAAAAATAATGTCTTTTTATATATAAGCAGTCTAAGGCTCAATAATCTGTATATTTGAAATATTAAATTGATGTATGGTTAAGATAGAAAGTAAAGACTCTATTATTGAAATCGGTTCGTTATTATCCTCCTCTTTGTCAGAGGTGCTTTCTGAATATAAAAATCATAATGTAATTGTCGTTGTGGATAATAACACGCATGATGCATGTTTGGAATACTTAATCACATCATTTCCAGGACTTGAAAAAGCTGAAATTATACTACTACCGAATGGCGAGGAAAACAAGGTAATGGAAGTTTGTATGCAGGTATGGAATGCTTTTACTGAGTATGGTTTTGGAAGACGCGATTTAGTTCTAAATTTAGGAGGGGGAGTTGTAACTGATATGGGTGGTTTCATTGCCTCTATATTTAAGAGAGGCATGAATTTTATTCATATTCCAACAACTTTACTTGGTATGGTTGATGCGGCTGTTGGAGGAAAGAATGGTATTGATTTGGGTCCTTACAAGAATCAATTGGGCTCCATAAAGAAACCGCGAAATGTATTTATTGATACTGCTTTTCTCTCGACTCTACCAGAACAGGAGTTTTATAATGGTTATGCTGAGATGTTGAAATATGGTTTAATTCATGATAATTCCTTATATAATGATTTAAAAAAGTACAGCACCGAAAAAGATTTTAACCGTTTGGAGAATATTGAAAAATGTATCCAAATAAAGGTCGAAATTTCTGAAAAAGACCTGCAAGATGTTGGACAACGAATGCTGCTTAATTTTGGTCATACATTTGGTCATGCCATTGAAGGTTATTTACTTGAGTCCTCTCCAATTTCACATGGACATGCTGTGGGAATTGGTATGTGCGCTGAAAGCTATATTTCAATGCAACGTGGTATGCTTTTGAAAGAAGATTTTGATGATATTCAAGTGTTGCTTCTGCGTACTTATCCTTTTATTGAATTTGACGAATCTGAAATTGATGGAATTTTGGAATTGATGTATAATGATAAAAAAAACGAAGACGGTAAAATCCTATCAGTGCTATTAACTTCAATTGGGTCGGCTAGCTTTCACAATGAAATCATGGAGGATGAAATTCGATTAGCCCTGAGGTATGTGTCAATGCTATCAGCATCGTCAAATTAAAAAGCCCCGCTAGGCGAGGCTTGTTTAGTTATAAATTTCTTGTTATTTAATAACAGTCATCTCTTCTACAATGTGCTTCGCACCTGCATATTTGTCTATTAAAAATAACACATATCGAATATCAACATTAATCGTTTTTTGAAGTTTGTTGTCGAATATGACATCGCCTGCCATAGCCTCAATATTACCATCAAATGCTAAACCGATTAATTCTCCATTCCCATTAAGTACTGGAGAGCCAGAGTTACCTCCAGTAATGTCATTATTGGTTAAGAAATTAACGGGCATATAGCCGTCTTTATCTGCATACGGGCCGAAATCTTTGGATTCATATAAATCAATAAGGCCTTGAGGTAAATCAAACTCTGGGTCGTCATCAATAAACTTATTCACGGTTCCTTTCAAGGTAGTGTAGTAGTTTTCTTTTGCATCATTTCTTGGATCGCTCGGCAAGGGGCTAACCTTACCATAAGTCAACCTCAATGTTGAATTTGCATCAGGATAGATTACCGGACTCAATCCAGATGCTCTCATACCATCAACGAGCATTCGGTAGGCACGATCAAACTTCTCTTTTGCCTCGTCAATTTTAGAATCACTAGAGAAGTAATGTCCTATTAATTTATTTGATAAAATCATTAATGGATCACTGTCTAATAGTTCCTTGCTCGGGACTTTTAGAAACGCATTCATGCGTTCTTCAGATGAAAAGATTGATAAATCAAGGACCGCTTTAATATATTCATCTAAAGGGATATTTAATTCATTCGAATAAACATCAACAAATTCAGGTAATATATAGCCTGCCTTTTCCGTGTAAAGTTTTAGCATTTCGATAAGCATTTCTTTTTCAAGGCTTATATTACTCGTTGCTAAAAAATCAGCAATGGCGTTTTTGGCAGCATCAGCGGCGCTCTCATCTTCTGAATATTTCGAAAGAACCCTTCCAAGACTTCTAGATATCGTAGCGTATTTTGAGCCTCTAAATACCATTCTTAAATAATTGTCATGTCTCGCTTTGTCGTTCGTCAAGTTGTAGTAATCATTGATATCTTTGATGATATCTCGATAAGATGAATTCTTCTTCTTTTTAGACCATTTATCAAATTTCGCTTCATTTTTCGCCTTTGATTCAGCAGTTTTAAATTTGGTCAAAGCATTAATCATACCTTGACGATTTTTCCAATAATTCGCCACGCCAGCATATTTCGAAGCATAATTCAAACGCACTGCGTCATCGGTATCCATGTATTTTTTCATGACATCCATGGCTTTCTTCGATGCCTCCACCCAAGCTGGATATGCATATTTAACATTTTGATCAATACCGCCTGCTGGAAGCCAACGATTTGTTCTACCTGGGTAACCTAGAATCATAGCGAAATCATCTTTTTCAACACCTTTGATATTTACTGGAAGGTGATGTTTTGGTTTTAAAGGAACATTGTCTTTTGAATAATCCGCAGGGTTTCCATCAGTGTCAGCATAAACTCTGAACATAGAAAAATCACCTGTATGTCTCGGCCATTCCCAATTGTCCGTATCTCCACCAAACTTACCAACACTAGCAGGGGGTGTTCCTACAAGTCTTACATCATTGTAGTCTTGATAGACAAAATAGTAGAATTCATTCCCCTGAAAGAACGAACGAACACTCACGACGTACTTTCCATTCTCGCTATTTTCTTCCTCGATTTTCTTTGTTTCTTCTTTGATGGCATTCGCCCTTTCTTCCTCAGTCATTTCATCATTAAGCAGATCAAGAATCCTTTTTGAAACATCATCCATACGAACAAAAAATCTTACATATAGCGAATTGGGTTTCATCTCTTCTTGTTTGCTTCCTGCCCAAAAACCGTTGGTTAAATAGTCATTTTCTGGAGATGAGAGCTCTGCGATTGCACTATATCCACAATGGTGATTTGTAAGAACAAGGCCTTCACTCGAAACAAGCTCTGCTGTACATCCTCCATTGAATTGAACAATTGCATCTTTTAAGCTGGAATTGTTAATGCTATAGATTTCTTCCGATGTGAGCTGAAGCCCCATTTTTTCCATATCGCGTTGATTTAAACGATCTAGAAACATAAGGAACCACATTCCTTCGTCTGCATGCACAAACATGCCAACAAAAAGCGATAACGCTACTAAAATATTTTTCATTTTTTCATTTTTAAATTTAGATTCCTAAAATACCTAAAATAAAATGAACGTTAATAAATTCAGATCGGATTTACACTTTCAATAAGATTTGGTTCATTTATTTATGTTATTCGATTAACTAAAACGAAACGTTACTTTTAACAAAAAATAAAAATTATGAATATGAAAACTTTAAAAATGACATTTTCATTACTGATTACTCTGTCCTTTTGTAACACTGTTCATAGTCAATCATGTATAGATAGTTCTTTAATTAATCCGAATATGATTTGCTTAGAAATTTATGAGCCAGTTTGTGGATGTGATCAAGTCACCTATTCGAATGATTGTGAGGCTACCTATTATTTTGGTGTAACATCATATACTCCAGGTGAATGCAATACATCGGGGATTGAACAAACTGAAAACAATGAAAAGCTATGTGTTTATCCCAGCCCTTCAAATGATGGGATTTTCTCAATTAATTATATGGGCCTTGTGTCTAGGGTTGAGATGGTGGATGTGTTTGGCCGAATTCTTAAGGTGCCTTATAATGCTGCAAAAAGCGAAATTGATGCTTCCACCTTGAATGCTGGCAAATATTTCCTTAAAATTGAATCAAAAAAGCAATTGTTTGTACAACAAGTATTCATAATCAAATAGCACCTAATTATGTCCATAATAAAATGCTTGACACTGAGTTTTTTAATTGATTCAAGTCTTATTCTTTTATAAACTTCATTATACTACCATCTATTTCAATGAAATAGATATTGTTTTTTAAATCCGTAACGTCAATCGTTAAATCATTTTTATTATGACTGCCTTTTTTAATACTCTCACCGAGTATGTTGGTGATTACAAATTCTCCATTACCTGCTAAGTTTGAAATTGTTATTTTTTTTGATGCGGGGTTTGGGAACATGCGAAGTGGTTTTCTTACTTCTTCAAATACAGTTACAGTTGGTGGGTTGCATGCATTATTAAAATAGGTTATTTCTGCATCTTTATTCAGTGAAATTAGGCATGAACACAAATTGTAATGATCATGCATATATGCTAAGCCATAGTTTGTTCCAACACCTTCAATGAAGGTAAGTGGAAAATCACTCGACCAATGCTGATAGGTAGTTCTGACATGTTTTAACCCTGATGAATAATAAATGGAATCAACAATAGAAATGTCTTGATCTCCGAACATTTCATGCACGACAAAACTTTCTCCCTCTTGAAGTGATAAGTCCATAATTAAAAACTCAACGGTATCATAACCTTGAATTGTTTCAATTACACCCGTGTACCAAACACGACCATTTTGTGTATCTTCTCTAACTATAGCATTACCAGAAAATGGAACAAGGCTATAATTTATAGTTCCTGAATTAGGTGTTCCAATTCTATGATAAAAGACATTATCGAGAATTACTGTTTCGTTAGAAACTTTCTCAAGAATTTCTGCTTGATCAAGATTACAAAAAGGGTACTGCCATTTTGTGCTTTCAATCCCAAAAATTGACTGATATTCTTGGCAGAATGTATTTGTTGAAAGCAGAAGAGATATAAGAAGTAGAAAAGATATTTGATTGAAATGTTTCATTTTAAATTGGTTGATGAAGGAATCCCTTCGGTAAATTAAAAACCAAAAGGCTTATTTCACAACTTAAAAAATTAAAACTCTTTGCGAATTTACAACATATTTAGAAATATTTTAGGCAAACTTGAAATATTCCCGGAAACGTTCGGGTGTTTTTTTAGTGAAACGCGTTTTTATAAATATGGATTTCAACGGCTCTTTTTCTTATGATTTGTAAATCAACCATATTAGAACCAAAGGTGCCTTCACGACCAAAGAAATTTGGTTTCTGCTCAAGAAAATAGTCCCAAAATTGCTCCTGTACTAGGTTGTTTCTTATCCAAGCCTCCTGCGAGGCTTTTAGAAGAGTTTTGCCCTTATCATCTAGTGATGTAAGTAGTTCATTGTATTCATAATTCATAAAATCTAGCCACATTTCTTTATGTTTACCAATACAAGCACCCCATTCTATATTTGTTGTCCAGTTTTGAAGACATTCCGCGTAGCTCGTGTCAATCCAATTGGTGTAAGCCTCATAGTCGGGGTTATTAGCAAATCCACTTTCAATCTTACTTTGGCAAAAAAACATCCCACTCGATAAAACGAATGTGATGAATAATATTTTTTTCATTTACTATAGTTTAGAGTTTTCAATATGTTCTTTTGCTACTAACAGGTATTGCTGACTTTTTGATTCAAGTATTTTTATTTTTTCTTCTAAAATCTTCCAGTCATTATTCTTGATGTCAAACTGTTCAATCCAAAAGCTTATATCGGCAAGTTCATTAAGCTTTAGCATACGGAAGGAAGATTTGATTTTATGTCCCATACTATTGATCATTTTTTCATCTTCTGCCTTGAGTGATTCGTTGAGTTGCTTTATGTTTTGCGGCAAGTCTTTAACAAATGCACTTAATATTTTAACTGCAAATTCTTGATTACCATCAACGAGAATTAGCGTATTCGATATCAAAGAATCGTTTTCATTAGGCTTATCTTTTGAAGGGGTATTGAAATTACTTTTAATACCAAGATTGTTAGATATTTTTTGAATGAGTTCGTCAATAGTAAATGGTTTGGAAATGTAATCTATCATCCCCGCATTGAAGCAGGCGTCAATATCCTTCTGAACTGTATTTGCTGTTTGCGCAATAATAGGGGTTTCGACTTTTAATTTCTTTTTTAGGGTTTTCGTTGCTTTGATACCATCCATTATTGGCATTTGAATATCCATTAGAATCAGGTCAAAAGTATCTTTTTTGCAGACCTCAATTGCCTTTTTGCCGTTTTCCGCTAAAGTTGTTTCTACACCCTCTGATTTCAGTATAGATTTAATGTAAAATGAATTCACTCTGTTGTCTTCTACGATCAGAATACGCAGTCCTTTTAAGGAGTTGGAAAC
>JAKMFD010000129.1 GCA_022425625.1 Crocinitomicaceae bacterium
CCTGTCGGGGTCACAAACAAAAAAGCTTCCCTTTGGGGAGGCTTTTTTTGTTTAGGTAATTTTAATAGATGAAAACCTGGTTTGACCTAAGCATAAGAAATGCGTAAGTTCTGAACGAACTCAAAAACTATGTTTTAAATAAATTTTAAAATCGTTAATCTTTTAGATTGGTTCAATAATAGAAATTAAAATTCTCTTACGGCACGCACAAAGAAAAAGTCAGTCAAAGTAAAAAGGGTACTGTTGTATTGTAAACCAGTATCAAAGTTTTGTCTCCAAGCAGTTGCACCGTCATTGGCGAAACTTAAGGTTGATGACCAATAAGTGTTGGTCCCAAAGGAATTGCCTATGGATCCTATCGGTGCACTGAATGCATACATTTCATTTAGTTCATGCTTCGTTGGAAGCCTCCAGTCGAAAAACTTACTACCATCCGCTGAATGATTTATAGGGTTAGATATAAAATCCTGAGCGCCATACCAAGAGACAACGCCTTGATCGACGAGCTCAGCAACTAAGCCATGCTTACCATCAGCGGAAATTTGAAAAACAAATCCACCGAGCTCAGGCCAGTGTCCGATACTATATATTGGTTCTGCAACACTTTCAGCCGTCTTGGCATGTAATGCAAACGGAACACTTAGTAATTGACTTGTCCCTGTAATTGAATAAGAGGTGCCTCCAGTAGGATCTGTTTCGGATTTAATAAAATAGGGGCCATTGCTCCAATCTATGGTGCTGAAATCACCTTCAGAAACAATACCTGCACCTATTTCAATAGTTACCAATCCGTTCTCATTTGAGGAAGGAGTATGGGATTCAACAAACAAAGCATTTCCGGAGCTTGAACCTTGAAGAATACTTATTTGCATACCCACATTCTGATTATTTAATAAATTGTTTGTTGCATCACGCACTACCGCTTGAAAGGTCATCTTTTCTGGCGCCTGGGCAAAATATATAGCTGAACAACAAAAGACAGCAATAATCGTAAATAGATTTTTCATAAGTTTTTAGTTTTTAATGATTCTAAATGATTTAATAATGATTTGATCCATGTATATATTTAACATATAGGTGTTCGCAGGAAAGGGCTGCAGGTTGATTTTATTGTTGGTGCCAATCGAGGCTTTTGAAAGTAAAACTTTTCCTTCTATACTATGCAATCGATAAGAAATATTTTCAAGATTAAGATCTTGAGCAGTCAATACAATGTGATCTGCAGTCGGATTTGGATAGCTTGCTAGTTTTAAATTAATATTAGTATTCCCAATCCCCACGGTAGGTTCAATAATATATGGTTGCTGCACCCCTTCAAAAACAGAACCTCCAGCACCCGTATTACGAGCGACATTAACCTGACCAACAGAGTAAGACATTGTACCACCTGGGCCAGCAGTATTCAAACCTGTTGTTGTAATAGTCTCTTGTGCATTTAGCGATAAAACAAGTGTGCTAAAAAAAAACGTTACGATACGGTAAAACTTAAACATACTTATACTTTTTTGTGAAAGTAAATAAAATACCTCTAGACAATAGAAAAATAAAGGGTTTTTAAATGATTAAAACTTAAGACTCAGTTATTCAGAATATTAGCTATCATCTCTAGTTTCAATTAAGAATGATCATTATCATATGATAGTTCTACAGTTTCGAATTTATGCACCTTATCCGAATATATCAAGCATTTATCGATAGGTGTTGCATAAATATGAAGAGACATAGCTCTTTGAGGCAAATCGTTTTGTAATCTGTGAAATCCTAAGTTATCATGCATGAAGCCAACATTATTTTTTGTTAGTGTCTCCTCGCTAATGGTCTCGAAGCCAGAATCTGTTTCCTTAAATATTTTTTCATTTAACGCTCCTTCGATCTGATACATCCAGCAATCCTTGTTATCATGTCCATGAATAGGTGTGCTTGCGTTTTCATCCCAGCAAATTAGAATAAATTCATAAGCTTGAGTTCTTGCAATACAATTCCTAGTGTAACTATCCTCTTTCCAGGATGCAAATTTTCTAAAATCATTCGTAGGGATTTCGATACTGTTCAGGATTTTAGAGCGTTCAGATTTTGGCTCGTCCTCAAAATTATTTATTAATTGTTTTAAACTTTTTATTGAAGGCATATATGGGAAAAAAAGTGGATAGTTATCGCTATACTTGTATTATTCATTATACTTCAATGTACTAAAATTAAACGGTTGTGTATATTATAATTTACACGAATTAGAATTTTAGATTTTTTATTGGGGTTAAACAACTGAAAAAGAAAATTTTACAAATGAAAAGTACAATCGACAAGTTCCAACAAATTGTAAATAACCTTTTAGATGATGAATCAAAAAAACCAATGGCACAGTTCATCGCTTCAGAAAATTTATATGCTGAAGTTGATTTAGCGTTAAGTAAAACAGGCATCGCTGAAGATAAGTTTGAAGCCGCTTTAAACGATCTCGTTTTAAAAACGCCTAGAACGGCTACGAATGCCTTTTTTAATCAACTCTTTGGTGGTAGAAATGAAACAGCGGTGCTTGGTGATCTTTTGGCTGTAATCCTGAATAACAGCATGTATACCTATAAAGCTGCTGGACCACAAGTTGGTGTGGAGAAAATAATCCTGAGAGAGGTTTGTAATATTATAGGATGGGGTGAAGGTGCTGATGGTACATTTGCACCAGGTGGTTCCTTAACAAATTTCATGTCGATGGTTATGGCAAGAGATGCTGCAAATAAAGCAGCTCCTTATGAAGGCGTGACTCAAAAGATGACCGTTTATACCTCAAAGGAATCTCATTACAGTATTCCAAAAAATGCTGCTTTTTCAGGTTTAGGTAGAGATCAAGTGCGTTACGTTCCTTCAGACAAGCTCGGTAGACTAGATTTGAAATCTTTGGAATTAATGATTGAAGAAGACATTCAAAATGGATTTAAACCAATAATGGTCAACTTAACGGCAGGTACGACAGTTTTGGGAGCATTTGATCCTGTAGGAGAGGTAAGGGCAATTGGAGATAAATACGGATTGTGGTTACATTTGGACGGAGCTTATTGTGGATCTGTAATTTTTAGTCAGAAATATAAACATCTTGTTGAGGGTATCGCTCATGTTGATTCTTTTAGTTTTAATGCTCATAAAATGATTGGAACTCCCTTATCTTGTTCAATTATTGTTGTAAAAGATAAGGGCAATCTTCACAGCTCCTTCTCAAACGATGCCAGTTATCTTTATCAGACAGATCATGATGAATTTAACTTAGGAAAAACATCTTTACAGTGCGGAAGAAGAAATGACGCCTTGAAATTTTGGGCACTATGGAAAAGGGTAGGTACCGATGGCTTAGAAAAAATAGTTGATCACCAGTTCTATCTTGCAGATGTGGCACGTGATTATATTAGGGCTCATCAAGACTATGAACTATATAGCTACGACGAGTCAATATCTATTTGCTTCAACTATAAGGGTATTCCTGCTCGTGATATTTGCACTTTATTATATGAATATTCCGAACTGCTCGTCGGATACGGTTCCTACGAAGCAGATGAATTTATTCGTTTGGTAACCATAAATGCTCAGAATTCTGAACAAGACATATTAGATTTCTTTAAAACCATGGAGGGTTTTGTAGCCTCACATGAGCACCTTTTTACGCCAGCATTAACTCAAAATCCCTAAACCTTGGATCTTACGAAATTCGTTGTTCTTGGAATCTATGTAGCTATACTTTTCCTAATAGGTATTTTTGCTTCTAGACGAGTAAGTAGCCTTAGTGATTTTTATTTAGGAGGAAAGCGCTTAGGATATTGGGCCGTAGCATTTTCTGCAAGAGCAACAGGCGAGTCGGGTTGGCTCCTTATTGGTTTGACGGGAATGGGAGCACTTTCAGGACTATCAGCTTATTGGGTAGTAGTCGGAGAAGTTCTCGGTGTGGCTGTATCGTGGTGGTTCATGGCAAAGAAATTCAAAAGAAAATCAGATGCGTATGGCTCCATTACAATTCCCGATTATCTTGAAAGCCATTTTAAGAGCACAAAAAAAACAATACGGATCCTTTCTGCAACTATCCTCTCTGTATTCGTAATTATATATGTTAGTTCTCAAATAGATGTGACCGGAAAAGCATTTGAATCAATGATGGGTTTAGATTATTTCACTGGGGCTATAATTGGATTTCTCATTGTGCTATCTTATATTTTTATTGGCGGATTTGTAGCTGCTGTTTGGTCTGATATGTTTCAAGGTATTCTTATGTTCTTGGGCCTTGTTTTATTGCCGGTAGTCGTGATTTTCTCGATGAATGGAACACCAGGGATTTTTCAAAGTCTTCGTGAAATTGATCCAGCATTGACAAATGTATTTGGAACAAGTGACGATGTATGGATGAATATTGCAACGATGCTAGGTTTTGCTTTAATCGGTTTAGGTTTTCTCGGATCACCTCAAGTATATGTTCGTTTTATGTCTATTCGTGATGAATCGGAGATTGATAAAGGTAAATGGGTGGCAATTATCTTTACATTGTTTACGGATGCAGCAGCAGTGACCATTGGAATCTTAGGTAGGATATTTTTTACGCAACCTGGGCAAGATCCTCAAGCTGTTCTTGGTGTAGGTGCTGAAAATGTTTTAAGTATGCTAACGGAACAGTTTTTACCTTATGTTTTGGTAGCGATATACGTAGCAATTGTCTTGTCAGCGATAATGTCTACCATTGATTCGTTGTTGGTTATAGCTTCTAGTGCAATAACAAGAGATTTTTATCAAAAAATATTTAAACCAAATCTAGGGGAGAAGGAAATGGTGAAAATATCTAGGTGGGTAACCCTAATTATGTCAGTTGTTGCATTGATAATTGCTATGGTGATTGCTAAAATATCCCCTGATAGAACCGTGTTTTGGATGGTTATATTTGGTTGGTCGGGAATAGCTGCCACCTTTTGTCCTGTAATTATACTTTCACTATTTTGGAATGGTTTGACTGAAAAAGGCGCAATTGCCTCTATGATAACCGGCTTCTTATGTGTGCCCTTTTTCAAGTTTGTTGTAATTCCGTTGGAAGGTGTTGGCCCGTATTTCGAAAAGCTAGATGTATTAGGTCCTTCCTTTTTAATTTCAATGTTTATGGCATGGTTGTTCTCGAAGTTATATAAGAAAAGTAGTGGGTCAAATTCAATAGATACCGCTTCTAATGAAGATTAATTTTAAGCTATGTCTCAGGAGCATCAAACATATACTTTAACACAACTTCATACTTCCATTGAGAACTGGGTGCGAAAAACCTTTTCAGTCAAACAGGTTTGGATCACTTGCGAAATTGCTAAGTGCAATGAAAAAAACGGCCATTATTATCTCGAACTTGTCGATTCTATAGATGGTGTAAGAACCGCGCAAGCAAAAGGAATGATTTGGCGCACTAATTTTAGTAAAATCGAGCATGAGCTTAGGTCATTTGGGCTCAAGACTTCGGATGTTTTAAAAACAGGCTTAGAAATCAAGTGCGCAGTAGTAGTAAACTTTCATAAAGTCTTTGGTTTAAGCTTGGTGATTAATGAAATTGATCCATCCACACTTTTGGGGGATATTGAGAAACAAAAGGTCGAAACACGAAATAAATTAATCGAAGAGGGGTTGATGAACCTTCAAGATGCGTTGTATTTTGGACCAATCAATAAAAAAATTGCGCTTATCGGATCGCCGGAAACCTCTGGTTTTGAAGACTTCATGAATGAAATTGAGCACAACCCTATTTATACGAATTTTAAACTAAAGGTATTTCCAGTAGGGGTTCAGTCACAAGATGCTATTGAAAGTATTGCAACAGCAATTTTGGAAGCATCTAATTATAATGTTGACGCAATTGCCATTGTTCGTGGTGGTGGATCTAAAATGGATCTTCATATTTTTAATCATTATACCATTTGCGCCGCAGTGGCTAAATGTAGAATTCCAATTGTTACAGGTATTGGTCATGAGTCAGATACTTCTTTGATAGATGAAGTAGCTCATACGAGCACCAAAACACCTACAGCAGCAGCTAAATTGTTTTACATGAATATTGGTGTTTTTTCCTCACAGCTCTCAGATGCTAGTAAGAATGTTCAATTAAAAATTAGGGCTTTAATCGCACAATCTTCAGGTGAATTACAATTCTATTCGGGAATCTTATTTGAACGCGTAGACAAGATTCTTAAACTCAACAGCGAGGCGCTCCAACGTCAAGTGAAAAAGACACAATTTGATTTTAATCAATACCTAGTGCAATCCGAAGTGCAATTAAATGATAAGTTGTACCATCTCAAAATGAATATAGGTCTGAATATAAATAATGAGCGGTCAAAACTTGATACAATAAAAGGATTACTGTTCAACAATGCAGAAAATATTGTGATCGATCTGGAGCCAGCCGCGATACAAAAGCAATATGAATTGGTAAAACTTAATATTCTATATCTGCTAAGTTCATCTATGGAATATTTAGAATTCAACATTCAAAAACTAGGTTTAGTAGACCCTCATCAACTTTTTAATAAGGGTTATACGATATCCACGGTGGAAGGCGAAGATGTAAATAGGCGTAAAAAGGCATTAAAAGGCCAGGAGCTAATAACCATTACAAACGAATACCGAATAATTAGTAAGATTAAAGAAATAAATAAACGGAAATGACAAAGCAAGAAATTAAGAACCTTAAATATGATGAAGCCTTGGAGCTTTTAAAAGAGATTTCTATAAAGCTGGAAAACAAGGAGGTTTCTATTGACGACCTTACGACTCAGGTTAAGCTGGCAAATCAGCTGGCAGAACATTGTAAGAGTAAGCTTAAATCGACAGAAGATGAAATCAAGAAGATCATACAAACGGATGCTCCTGATTAATCAAGAAATAGCGCACGTCCATTAATAACTTTCTTGTTAGCTTGGTTTTCAATGGTGAAATAGTACAATCCCGAAGAAACGGAATTACTATCTAAAATAAAACGGTTGCCATTTGTTTGTTCTTTATAAATGATACTTCCAAAGTCGTCATATATCTTCAGCTCTATATTTTCATTATTTGCGTTTTCAAATAAAAGATCAGACGTTCCATAAATTGGGTTTGGTCTTAACAAATAACTATTCGATGGAATTTGAACGACCTCAACATTCAGTACTTGAGAATATTCCTGGCCTCCCAGGTGAAGCTTGTAATAGTTCACCGTATTCAATACGGGGGATTGATCGGTGAATGTGTATGCCACAGGAGCTGACAAATCCCCACAAACGCCCTGTATTTCCTCGATTATCTCAAAACCGACACTGTCATTAAAGGTACTTCTGTAAATTTCAATTCCATTACAGATATTTCCTGATTTAATGGTCCATGCCAGCAAAACTTTACCTTGATTTAAATCAATGTCAAAATCACTAAGAATACTTTGTCCAAATGAGCATTTGATTGACATTGAAAAAATAAGGAGTAATATTTTGGGTAGTTTGAAATACATCACGCTTAGACTAATTTACTACAGATTATCGCCATTACAAAAAGGTGCTTGAATAAATATTAAATTAGAGCTATGAAGCGACGAAATTTTATAAAGAACACCTCGATGTTAGGTGCAGGTGCGTTAATCCTGCCAAATTCATTATTTGCAAGTCCCTTAGGGCTGGGTAGAAAGGTTCGATTGGGTTTTATTGGTGTAGGTTTTAGAGGTCAGAACCATATTAATGAGATGCTAAAAAGAAATGATGTTGAAATTGTGGCTTGCGCAGATCCAGATGCCAAAATGATTGCAATGGCAAAAGCCATGCTCGATAAAAACGGACGGCATAAATGTGCGTATTATTCTGAAGGCGAATATGATTATAAAAACTTATTACAGAGGGAAGATATAGATGCCGTATTTGTGGCTTCTCCATGGCGCTGGCATTATCGACATGGAACGGATGCCATGAAAGCTGGTAAAATCGTAGGGATGGAGGTTTGTGGTGCGATTAGTTTAGAAGAATGTTTTGGTTATGTAAAAACATATGAAGACACAAAAGTTCCAATTATGATGCTAGAAAATGTCTGTTACCGAAGGGACGTTATGGCGATACTAAATATGGTTAAAAAAGGTTTGTTTGGAGAGCTTATTCATGGTCAAGGTGGGTATGAGCATGATTTAAGAGGCGTCTTATTTAATGATGGGAAAACAGCGTACAATTCTGGTGTAGAGTTTGGTGAAAAAGGTTTTAGTGAGGCGAAATGGAGAACAAAACATTATCTCAATAGAAATGGAGAATTATATCCTACGCACGGCATAGGGCCTTTGGCTACAATGTTTGATATTAATAGAGGGAATAGAATGTTGTATTTGCAGTCAATGTCAAGTAAGTCCAGAGGTCTGAGTAAATACATTGTAGAGCATGAAAAGGGTGGAGCAGAACATCCAAATGCAAAGCTTGATTTCAAGCAAGGTGATATTGTTACTACCCAAATCAAATGTGCAAATGGTGAAACTTTTGTTTTAACCCATGATACTTCATTGCAGAGACCGTACAATTTGGGCTTCAGGGTTCAAGGCACTGAGGGGATTTGGCAGGATTTTGGCTGGGGAAATCCCGAACAAGGTTTGATTTATTTTGAGAAAAAAATGGACCACGACCACAGGTGGAAAAACACAAAGGATTGGCTTGAAGAATACGATCATCCATTATGGAAAAAAAATGCTCGTTCAGCCGAAAAGTCAGGGCACGGCGGGATGGATTATTTTGTAGATAATGCATTTATTGAGTGTATAAAACGAAATGAAGAATTCCCATTGGATGTGTATGATCTTGCCTCTTGGTATGCCATTACTCCGTTGAGTGAAAAATCTATTCAAGAGAATGGAGTTCCTCAAGAAATCCCAGATTTCACCAATGGAAAATGGAAAAATCGGTCAAATGTTTTCGGGATATCAAATAAATATTAGATGACCACATTGGTTATACTTGCGGGTGGATTGGGGTCTCGATATAAAGGAAATAAGCAACTTGCGGCGCTTGGTCCAAATAATGAGTGCTTGCTAGAATATTCAATTTATGATGCGGTTCGAGCGGGATTTCAGCAAATCGTTGTGCTTTCTTCAACTCATTTCATCTCTCTTTTAAAGGCTAAATTGGCTTATCTAATGGATCATGTTGATCTAATTTTTATCAATCAATTTGAACATGACCCTGCATACCCTAATCATCGTGAAATTCCATTAGGTACGGGTCACGCTATATGGTCTTGTAGAAATGTGGTTAAAGATGATTTTATGGTTGTTAATGCCGATGATTATTATGGTTCAGATGCTTTTAAAATGGGATTTGAATTCTTTAAAAACAGAACTCGTGGAGAGTATGGGTTGATTAGCTATACACTTGATAAAACCTTGACTAAAAATGGTGGTGTATCAAGAGGGGTATGTGAACTTCAAAATAGTAAGCTTATTGAGATAAAAGAACATACCGAAATTAGGTTCATTAATTCTGAAATTTATTCTAAGGAATCTGAAGGCAATCTAAATCCATTACTTCAAGTATCTATGAATTGTTGGCTGCTAAATGCTGATTTGTTTTCACCGCTCGGTGATTTTTTTGCATTATTTTATCAAAATCATTCCTTGGAAGAGCAAAAGGAATGTCAGCTTCCTGGTTTTATTCAGTTGTTATTGGCGCAAGGAGTAGTTTTTAAAGCAATAAAAAGTCAAGAAAATTGGTTTGGACTTACACATATTGATGATTTCCATTGGTGTAAAACAGAAATCAATAGAAAGATAAAATCGGGTTTATTGCCTGCTCAAATCAATTTTTTGTCATGAATTATCCCTTGAGAATTGCTACGATATTTTTACGAACTATTGATCGTTTTCCAATAGAGTATGCTTCAATTGGATCAGGTTTAATTCATAATACTTTCCTTGTGAAAGACACGAAAAGTGAACATTACATTTTACAGCAAATCAATACAGACATATTTAAGGATCCTAAAATATTAGCGCATAACCTTACTATTTTAGACCAGGCTTTTGCTCATAATCACGTTGAAGTAAATACGCCAAAGTATTTACGCGTTAAGGATACGTTCATCATCTATGAAAAGGAGGCGTATTGGAGGATGTATTATTATATGGACGGTGTAGTTTTTAACACTTCAGGAAATACATTTATCGCCGGTATTGCTGCTAAAGCGCTCGGTAGCTTTCATTCATATGGTAAAGACATTGCATTAAAGAGCTTTCAGGAAAGTATTCCGGATTTCACCAATTTCGAAGATAGGATTATTCAACTTAATGAAGCTGCTAAAATCGGTATTCCATTGCGTATGAATAGCTCAAAAGATTTTTATTTTGAGCTTGTCAAACATCTCCATTTGATTGAAGAGTATATTAAAATTGAAAAAAATGTTCCATCACGATTAATACATGGAGATCCCAAAATTTCAAATTTCATTTTCACTAAAAATGAAAAACGTGTTCAATCAATTATAGATTTAGATACTGTAGGGAAGGGGAGTGTGCTGTATGATTTTGGTGATATGGTACGTTCTTTTGCCAATAGATGTAATGAGAATGAAAAAATAAAAGAAAACCTTTTAGATCAGGAGGTATTGGTTGCTCTTCATAAGGGGTACCTATCAAGTAGTAATTCGTTTTTAACAAAATTAGAGCTAAATAGTCTTGAGCTTGCGAGTAGAGTGGTATGTTTAGTACAAGCCATTCGCTTTTACACAGATTATTTACTCGGAGACAATTACTATAAGGTTAAATCTGAGTCGGATAACTTGATTCGTGCGAAAAATCAATTTCAATTGTTTAAAGAGCTTCTAAAAGTTGAATTGACAAGTTAAAATAAAATATTGGTCAAAAAAAAACCCCCCAAATTGGGAGGTTTAAGAATTTCTTTAAGAAATATCTTACATTTCAGCTTCTTCAGCAGTCTCTTCAGTTGCATCAGCTTCTGGAGCAGCTTCTTCAACTACTTCTTCTTCAACAACTTCTTCTTCAACTACTTCAACAGCATCTTCAGATCCAGACTCTTCAGTAGCTGCTTCTTCTGAAGCATTACCTGAAGCATCACCACAAGACGTAAATGTAAACGCTGCAGCAACAAATAATAAAGCAAATAACTTTTTCATAATATGTTTTTTTAAATAATTCGAGACAAATATACCCATTTCTTACTTTAGTCCTAACGTATTGGTTGAATTATCAACGAAAATTGGGTTTTTTTAACACCGTTTTATATACAGACGGTTGTTAAAAAGTAAATTGACGATATCGTTATTATCATTTATTGTGTTTTTATTAGATTTTTAATTGAGCGGTATTATAATTTAAAAGGTATTATAATGTATCATATTTGTAACAAATAAATTAAGTTTGAATTACTACATTAGAAAAAAAATATTATGAAAAAAACTTTTATTACGAGTCTTCTTGTCTTACCATTAGCAATGTTATCTTGTGGAGACTCCTCGGAAAATGCCTCTGATGAATCAACAGGCGAAGAATCACAAACAACTGAACAAGAAACTACAGATGTTGTGTCAAATGACGATGAGGATATCGATGTTGATGAGGCGATGGAATCGGCAGAGAAGATGATGGATATGGCTAAAGAAATGAATGAAATGGCCAAAGACATGGAAGCTCCAAGTCAAGAGGACGTAGATAAAGCATTTGAAAACGCAGAAAAAGCAATGAAAATGCAAAAAGAAGCTATGGAAATGTATAAAGACCTTGAAGGTATGTAATGCCTTACAATTGGAATTAGGAAGCCCTCTGTTTGAGGGCTTTTTTTATGATTAATAGATT
>JAKMFD010000136.1 GCA_022425625.1 Crocinitomicaceae bacterium
TCGATGCAGGTAGCTCTGTTCTGAACAAAGCTGGTAAAAAGGAAATCTCAAAGCTAGTCGGTTCCATGGATGAAGATTTGGAGATGTGGAGTGAATATCTAAAAGACCACAATGCAGATGTGTTTAATGATTCTATTTTTCGTTTAATGATTGTTGTAAATGGTTATGCAGATGAACAAGGAACAGGTTCGGAGTCTGATAGAAAAAATAAGAATAAGGTCCTATCAGAAAAGAGAGCGCAGTCTGTTGCGAATGAATTAATGAAGCAATTTAATGCGTATAAAACTAAAATGGATTTAATTATTGATGTAGAGATTAATGGCCGCGGTGAGACACTTCCGCCAAATCTTGAGAAAAGTCAAGCTCAGAAAAACAATCCAGAACGAAGAATTAGCCGAGTAAGTATGGTCCTAGGCCCAAAAATATTACTCTACAACTAACAGTTTTCTTAGATGGTGACGCCTAGGATTGAATTATTAGCAGAAAAGAAGCTTGTAGGCTGTCAACTAGAAATGAGTATCTCAGAGGATAGAACAGTTGAATTGTGGAAAAAATTTGGACCCAGAATAAAAGAACTCAACAATCGAGTTTCCCATGATAGAATCTCGCTTCAAATATACCCACCTGAATACCATCAAAAGTTCCACCCTTCTAATAAATTCGTGAAATGGGCTGCAGTTGAAGTAGTTGATTTTAAAGACATTCCAATGGGACTTGACTCACTTATACTGAGCGCTGGACAATACGCCGTATTTGATTATAAAGGGAAGCCATCGGACATTGCACCTATATTTCAATACATTTTTTATCAATGGTTGCCGTATTCTAAATATTGTATTGACGACCGACCCCAATTTGAGCTTATAGGCTCGAGTTACAGTAGTACCTATTCAGAGGAAGAAATTTGGATTCCAATAAAACATAAATAATGTTTGAAAAAAAGGGCAAGTATATTAAAGAAATGCTGGAGGTTTTCGAAATTCTATTTTAGCATCTCTGAAAATTGCTGAGGTGTTTCTGATGCTCACCAAAAAACTTTTGTTACCCCCAACTGGAGTCCAATAGATAGATAAAGCCCAACAATGCATATTTCTGTTTAATGAAAAGTTTGCATTGGTGAGTGTCTGATCAACAATATTAAAATTGAGGTTACCCGATAAATTCCAGCGTTTGGTAAAACTTAAATCCCCACGAATACTCAAGGACTGAACAAAGGTATATGGATCCGGATTGCTCTCTGTAATATTTTGATTGGCCCGTATACTGTAGATATGTGAAAGATTCATTTTCCAAGGGATATCAAAAAACACCATATGTTCAGGATGCAACGCAAAATAATTATAATCTGCATTCCATTCATCATTTAACTTGGCCGTTTCATCTTTGATTTTTTCACGATCTTTTTTGGGTGCAAAAACCATAGTTGTAGAAAAATTAACGGTTAAAAAACGACCTAACCCTTGATTGTTATCTAATGCATAACTAGCCATGGTCTGTCCGCCAATACTGTCCCAAGAATATGGACTGAACTGGGCATTGGTAACAATATTCAACCAATTTTTTGGACTTACACGCATATTCATACTAATATTTGACAGTTTCATAGAGTCCCGAAGAAAATCATAATTCCCTGAAAAAGACAATTGGTCAATGATTCTAATCTTCTTAAAACCTGTAATCGTATCCTTATCTGATTTTCGCTTCAACTCAAAAGTATTGTTCAGTGCAAAAGTTAAGAATGAAGACTCAACAGAATTCCCAACCGAATAGAGACTTCTTTCATATTGGGAATAATTCAATGTAGCCTGATCAACTCCAAAATTTCCCGAAATCAAAGGATTTATTAACGGCACATAACGATAACTCAATTTTGGAGTCATGATATGACGCATTTTAGCTTGATTTTTCCCAAGAAAGTTGTAGTACGAATACAACATGGTAGTTGCACTAATGTTTAGATTAAATTCATGAGCTAGATCTGCAGACTCTAGTGTATCAATACTTGTATTATTATTAATGGCATCATAGGATTTTTCGATACGTTGAAAATTCAATTTTGTCGCATAGTTGGCACTAGGAGTTAGCTTGAGAATGTTCTTAAATAAGCCTCCTGTTGTCTGAATGCTCATCGATTGCTTTGCGCCATACATGAATTGCTGACCAATACGACTAAAGTCACCTTTTGTGAGTAAAGAATCTGAAAAATTAGACCTATTTTGTCCATCAAAATTATAAGAGAAACCAATTCTTTCAATGATTTTTTTCCATTCTGAATTGGACCGTTTTATAAAGCGCTTAAACGGAAAAATCCGCGTCATATTTGCAGTCAAAATTGGACTAACTAAGGATATTGATTCGGCTAAAGAATTTTGTCTTAAAGAAACCTTCAACCCCATATTTAAGGGTTTTCCCGGAAAGCTACGATTTAGATTAATGTCTGAATTAAATGAATTATTGAAGTATGTAGGATTTATAGGGTCTAAATTGTTTTTAGTTTCATTATCGGAAATAAAATTAACATTCGAAGAAAATGACCAATTTGGATTTGATTTGCGTGCTTTTCGATGTGACCAAAAAATAGTTGCCTTATTATTCGTTTCATTGGAAGGAAATCCTGTTCGATATTGCTGGAAGCCTAATGACAATTTACCTGAAAAGGCGTATCGTTTCGCGTAGTCAAGATCATTTCTTAAACCCCAGCTTCCTCTACTATATAAATTGGCATAAACGGATGTCTGAAAACGCTCATTTATAGGAATGTAATAACCAAGATTTTGAAAACCAAACCCAAAGGCAGAACCAGGTACAAGTTCAGGGAATAAAATACCATGGGTGCGTTTCTTTTGATTTGGAATTAAAGCAAAAGGAAGGCCAAAAGGGGTTGGTATTCCATTAATCCATAGGTTCATGGGTCCCGTTGCAATTCTCTTTTCAGGTACAATAACGCCTTTAGATAGCTGAAAATGATAGTGTGGGTTTTTTTGGTCACAAGTTGTTAATCGACCTTTTAACAAATGAATTTCATCTGATGGGTGTCTTTTTGCTGTGCCCATTTTAAAATAAAACTCATCTTGCTTTAAGGACAATTCTTTAATAAAGCCCTTCTTTGTTTTGATATTGTAGCGCATCTCTTCACACTGCATCTTTTCCTGTTCATCTTGAAATTCAGGAAACTCCGTAGGTTCACCAACAGAATCTAATATGAATTTAGCAGTCACTTCATTGAGCTCTAAATTGACCTCAATATATCCTGCGGTCAAGGAAATAGTCCCCATATCAACTCGTGCACCACCGTATAAAAATACCATCTTGTTTTTGAGATCACTATATATAGAGTCACGTGCACTATAGGATATAACATCATCCAATTCAGATTCATAAACATATAAGGTGTCGCGTGGCTTAACCTGAGCAGTAACCGTATTGCCAAAATGCATTATTAACAAAGCAAAGGGTATAAAATATACTATGGAATGAAGTTTGCTCAATAGGAGTGCACTAAATTTGTTTATATGCAAGTCGATAGGACAAAACTACCAATTTTACGATTGTATAAAGGTAACGCAACCCGAACCTTTTTATTTGTACTTGCTATTTTTTGTGGTTTCAGCACAATTACTAGTCAAAAATCTATTGAAACGATTGTTATTGACGCGGGGCATGGTGGACATGATCCCGGATGCCACGGTAAATTCTCTAAAGAGAAGCACGTTTGTCTTTCTATGGCACTCAAGTTAGGTAAGCTTATCAAAGAAAAGTATCCTGATCTCAAAATCGTTTACACAAGAGATAAAGATGTATTTGTTGAACTGGGAGAACGCGCTAATATTGCAAACCGTGCAAAAGCAGACCTATTCATCTGCATTCATGCTAATGCCGCATCACCTGCAGCCTATGGAACAGAAACCTATGTCCTTGGTTTGCATCGATCAGAGGCACAGCAAAAAGTAGCTTCACGCGAAAATTCAATTATTGCCTTAGAAGAAGATGGAGGTGCGCAATATGAAAATTTCGATCTCTCTCCAGATGCGATTATTGCCAAAAGGCTCCAACTCTCTGTATTCCTTGACCATGCCATAACTTTTGCACAATTTCTGCAAGCGGAATTCAAAAAACTAGGTCGAAAAGATAGAGGTGTTAAACAAGCTGGGTTCATGGTGCTTTATAGAACCACCATGCCGAGTGTCTTAATTGAAACAGGGTTTTTAACAAATCCTAGTGAAGAAAGCTTTATTGGAAAAGAAAGTGGACAGGATAAAATGGCTAATGCAATGCTAAAGGCATTCGATAAATACAAAGCTTCAATTGAAGGCACAGAAATCGTCGATAATCCAAGCGAGACGACTGCTCCTAAACAACCAGCACCTGAACCGAAAAAAGAGAAACCTGAAGTTGCTTCGGAACCTAGTTTTATTGATAAGGTAAATCAAGAGCAAAAAAATAATGGACTAGTTTTCCGTGTTCAAATCTTAAGTTTAAATACAAAAATATCATCAGATTCTCCCCGACTAAAAGGTGAAGCCAGCACCTATGAGTATCAACAAGGTGGACTATTCAAATACTGCACAAAAGGATTTGACAACGATATAAAAGGTGCAGTGAGATATAAGGTTAAAATGAGAGAAAAAGGATTTAAAGGCGCATTTGTGGTTGCTTTCTTGAACGGAGAACGTATTAGTATCGAAAAAGCGCTTAAATTAGTAGAAAATTAAGTTTTGAAATTTCAAAAAGAAATAAAAGCCGGTCTTGTTGCAATCCTAGCGATTCTTATATTAATCTTTGGAATAAATTTCTTGAAGGGTTATAGCTTCTTCGGGGGTGATGTAGTTTACCATTCTTATTTTGAAAACTCGAATCAACTCATGGTTTCGAGTGATGTTATCTTGAATGGTGTTGTCATTGGAAAGGTCGTGAATGTTGAGATACTTCCTGAAAACAAGCCCAATCGTAGGGTTAAAATAACATTCAACATTCAAAACGGAAATGTTAAAATCACGAAAGGTAGTACGGTTGAAATTGGCTCTCCAGATTTTTTCTCGAAAGGCTTAATTTTGAAAACAAATCCATCGAATAACGAAGAATATAAAAAAGGTGCTGAAATACCTGGAATCAAGTCCAATCTTGACTTAGCGTACCAAGTCAAAGAGTATGCCGATCCAATTACACAAAAGCTACAAAGCATGATGATATCTGTTGATAACATGGTCAATTCATTATCCGCTTTCTGGGATTCAACTGCGACGTCAGAAATAGAAGGAAGTTTTAACCGTGTTAAAACGACCATAGACAAACTAGGAAACGCAGCTGAAGAAATAGAATTATTTGTAGCACAAGAGCGACTTCAATTTTCAAGAATCATGTCAAATGTTGAAAGTATTACCGTAAATCTTAAAAAGAGTAATGATGAAGTATCTCAGATAATTGGTAATACAAAAAAGATATCCGACGATCTGGTATCTGCCGATTTTAAAGGAATTATATTAGATGCCAATACCTCTATTCAAAAGATAAACGCAGTTCTAAGCGAAGTTGAAAATGGCACAGGTTCAATGAGTAAATTATTATATGATGAAGCGCTTTATAATGAGCTTGTTATGTCAAATAAAAAACTTCAAGATCTTGTTGAAGACCTTACCCTTCATCCAGAAAGATATATCCATTTTTCGCTGCTAGGTTCCAAAACAAAAGGAACAACCTTAAGCCCCAAAGAGGAAAGAAAACTTCGAAAAGTACTGGATACAATTCAAGATTAATCCGGATTTCCTGTTATTTTAGTTAAAATCCTTTTGTTTCTTTTATGAATGTGCTGCATTTAAGCAACAATAATTACCTTTATTGAGCTTATTCGATTATACATTTCATAAACAATTCTAGGTTGTTATGCATGCATAGTAAAATAAGTTTAGCTATATTTGAATAGATAAATAAATTGTATGAACATCAGTGTGCTTCTCTTCATCATTATTGCAATTATTGGGGTCTCTTTTTTCGCTTACAATATTTGGAAAATCAAATTCAATATTAGCCTCGGCCTTCCTGAAGAAAGGTCTGATCGAAAAAGTACAAGATTGAAAACAATGATACTTGTTGCTTTCGGCCAAAAAAAGATGTTTTCAAGACCTATCCCTGCACTCTTACATCTTTGTCTCTACGTTGCATTTGTCATTACTCAAATAGAGCTGTTTGAAATATTTACTGATGGCGTCCTTCATGAGCATCGATTTTTCAGAAGTAGTCTCGGTGGTTTTTACACCTTTACGATTAGCTTCATAGAAATACTATCCGTTGCGGCATTTGTAGCTACAATTATCTTCCTTGCCAGAAGAAACCTACTCAAACTTCCACGTTTGAAGATGAAAGAGATGATAGGTTGGCCAACAAAAGATGCAAATCTCATCCTAATATTCGAACTCATTTTGCTGGTTTGTATCTTTACCATGAACGGTGCGGACGAGGTCCTTTTTCAAAGAGGAGCTTCACATGTCGAAATGGGAACCAATGGTAGTTTCGGATTTAGTGTTTCCTCATTCCTTGGCCCCATTTTATTCGATGGATTAACTACTGACTCACTTCATATTGCAGAACGTATTGGCTGGTGGGGTCACTTATTAATGGTACTTGGTTTTCTAAATTACCTACCCTATTCTAAGCATTTTCATATTCTTTTAGCGTTCCCAAACACCTATTACTCCAATCTTGAGGCCAAAGGTAAATTCTCCAATATGGAAAGTGTTACTAAGGAGGTCAAACTCATGATGGATCCAACAGCAGATCCATATGCCAGTCCAGATCCAGATGCACCACCACCATCCCGTTTTGGCGCAAAAGATGTTACTGACTTAAGTTGGAAAAACTTAATGGATGCCTATACATGTACAGAATGTGGCCGCTGCACATCATCGTGTCCAGCAAACATAACTGGAAAGTTATTATCTCCTAGAAAAATAATGATGGATACCAGAGACCGTTTGGTTGAAGTTGGTGAGGCAAAGAGAAAGAATGGTAAAGATTTTGAGGATGGGAAAGCGCTACTTGGTGATTACATTTCAGAGGAGGAACTTTGGGCCTGCACCTCATGTAATGCATGTGTGGATGAATGCCCTGTTAATATTGATCCTTTATCGATTATAATTGATTTAAGAAGGTTTTTGGTAATGGAAGAATCAAAAATACCAAATGAATTAACAGGAATGCTCACAAATATTGAGAACAATGGAGCACCTTGGCAATTTTCACAAAATGATAGATTAAACTGGGCAAATGAAGAATAAAAAAGGAGAATTAAAATTAATTGATGCT
>JAKMFD010000010.1 GCA_022425625.1 Crocinitomicaceae bacterium
CCACTGATCTCACACGTACCACTCTCGCTATTCGTATACGTAGCATCTGCTGGTGTAGCATAGCTGTCTGCACTTGCACAATCTAATGTCGATGGTAAGCCTGATGGTAAACTTACTGTTGGAGCTGAACAAACTATATCCGATAACGTAATAACCTCACTGGAAAAACAACCCGAGTCATCTGTTATAGTAAACGAGTATGAACCTTCAACCAAATTAGAAACAGAGTAACTACCTCCTGAACTAATTATTTCATTTCCTGAAGGATCACCATTTGAAGGCCCTGTCCAAATAATATTGTATGCAGGATTTCCTCCTGATACGGTAATATCAACCGAGCCACTATTAGGACTCACACACGTTGGATTAATAATAGCTAATGAGGGATTCACATTAGACGGCTGATTTACAATTATCGCTTCAGAAAAAGTACATCCATCGGATGAAGTGACGGTAAGGGTGTAACTACCAGCCACAAGGGATTCGAAAGTATAATTTGTCAAAGTGTAATCGGTTAAAACTTCAACCTGATCACCGTTATTATCTAATAGTTCTATCGTATAATTTGCAGAACCCGTCCATGAAGCTTCAATTTCAGCATCAGCTGCACCAAAACAGCTAGCATCAGTCACTACTCCTGAAATGAAACAAGGAAGAACAATGGAGCAATCGGTTGTACCTGAACCACCAACTTGAGTTATTGTTACTTGACCAGGAATGTCAGATTGATTGGTTAATAACAGTATGTAGATGTCTCCTGTCTGACCTGCAACAATCGTTGCATTTTCTGTTAAGGTTGTGCTCTCTGAACAGTCTTGAGTAAAGGGATTTGAGACAGCATCTGAGCAAGCTGCAGAAAGGTCAGAATACGGACCCCAAATAGAAAAGTTAACATCAATATTAGCACCATAATAATCTGATTGAACGATATCCATATCTATTTGTCCCGGATTATCGATTTGAAAATAAAGCCACATAGGGTTAGGCGTACTGCTCAAACAACCCATAGAACCAGATGAAGGAATACCAGTATTGTTGCAATAGGTGTAAACTGACCCTGTGCAAAACGGGTCTGCATCTGCACAAGTATTATTACTTCCATTTCCAAGACATGGGGACTCCTCAACTTGGATACAAAAATCAATGAACGCATCACAAGAACCAACATTAGACGTATATGACACTTGAACAAAATAAGTTTGCCCAACGGTCAAGCCAGATAAAGGAAGCGCAGCGTTAATGGAATTATCATAATTACAACCAACCTCAGTTAAACTTCCACAAGCACCTGAAAATGCGGAAATAGCGAAGGAGCAAGTTGATGATGAAGTTGAACCTGATACGAGCATTTCTGTTTGAGTGGCTTCAAAAGAGTACCAAACGGCCTCATTATGCGCACTTGTTGGATCACACGAAAAGGACTCTACAGATCCACCACCACATGTGGAGCCGTTAACACAAGTAGCACCAACCGTTAATGAAATCGCATCAGAACAAATAGGATTTGTTGGTTCGCAAGCAGCAAGTTCAGTTGCACATATTTCAAATGAACCATTTTGAATGTTACCGTATGACCAAACACGAATCCAAATTACTTCTCCGGGAGTAAGGCCTATTAATGTTAAAGTCGGATTATAATCTGGTGCTGGACCGTCATCACAATCAATTAAAGACAAAGATCCACAAGAACCAGAATAAGCAGCTGCATCAGGATCATCCATTCCTATTTCAGATACGTCGACCTCAAGGTTTCCTGTTGCAGGTACAGTTAAAGAAAACCAAACATCTGAACCTTGATAATTCGCACAGCCAGGAGCAGGAGGTCCAATGGTATTTGTAGCGCCGACATTCGTATATGTTTCAAACTGACAAGTTGAATTGACAGCTATAGTTTGGGCATCACAAGGATCATCATTATCAGGCGTTGCAGATGGGTCTGTAGCACAAATATCAAATGTACCGTTTACATCGCCCCCATTCTCCCAAACTCTAATCCAAATTGTTTCGCCCGGTGTTAAACTTGCCAAAGTAAGAAGTGGCATACTTCCATTATTGCTAGAATTATCATCACAATCAATTAAAGATAAAGATCCACAAGAACCAGAATAAGCAGCTGCACCACCATCTGTAATTAGACCGCTATCAAAATCAATCTCGACCTCTCCCGAAGCCGGAACGGTTACCGAAAACCAAACATCTTCATCAATATAATTCGCACATCCTGGTGCAGGTAAACCAGAATCGGTTGCACCCGTATTTAAAAAGGTGCTGAAAGTACAAGGGACGTTTAAAGTTAATGGGCTGGCATCGCATGGAACGTCATTGGAAACTCCCGCCGTTGATACTGAAATACAAAAATTATAATCCATTGCGCAACCGTTCAACCTATGACCAACAAAAATTGAATATGTATTTCCTGGAGTCAGTGTAGTTAGACTAATAAAAAAATCTGCGGTGCTGCTGGTTGCTTGAGCGCAATCAACCTCCGTTAAAGAGCCACATGCTCCTTCAAAAATCAACACCCGATTAAAACAAGCGAGTGGAGCAATGTTTGCAACCGAAACGTTCATCTCTGCATCAGTCGCAACGAAAGTATACCATACACCTGGATTCGGTATATTGAAAAGTGTACATGATGTTGAGGTTCCTGATGGCAATACTTGGCCATTACAAGTACTCCCCACTGTGCAGGAGGCATTAACTGTCAAGGGAGTTGCAGTTGCACAGGTTGCATTGGTTGTGGTGCACTGACTTCTAACTATTGTAGAAAAGAGTAATAAAAGAAAAAATATATTTATTCTCATTGACTAGCTTATTCGTTTAAAGGGTTTGGATAAACTTTAACCTCATGACGAATGTCTAGCACATAAACAACCTCTTCATTTAAATTTTGAAGATTTGAAATAATACAGTATTCAAATTCCTTTAATGACCTAACAGGAAACTGAATATTTGGAAATTGCTGTTGATATTCTTTCCGGATCCTTACACGATAGAAGTTTTCGTCAACGGAGCAGCTGTCTGAAGATAATTGTTGAGAATGCGCACAAAAAAATATGCAGCTCATAAAGAGCGTGGAGCATAAGAGTTTCATGATGTAATAGTTTAGCGGTATAAAATTACAATCTTATATCGAGAACAAAAAATTAAAAACATGTGTTTCGATAAAAAGAAACTAACGAATTGGGCAAGTTTTCAACATTTCTTTCAAAAAATATGTTTTTTTCTCTTCCTTTGAAATGAAATTGTTGATATTTGTGTAAGTCATCTAAAGACTAAAAACCATGAAAATACTAGTTACCGGAGGCGCAGGTTTTATAGGGAGTAATCTATCGAGAAAACTTGTAAATGAGGGACACGAAGTTGTCGTTTTAGATTCATTGTTGCGTGGAAATAAGCTTGATAAGGAAACTTATGCTAAAGTTAAATTCTTCAAAGGTGACGTTAGAAGTAGACAACTCGTTCTTGAAGCATCCAAAGGTTGTGATGTGATATTTCATTTAGCAGCAGTTCTAGGAGTTGATATTGTAGCTGATAATCCTGTTGAAACAATGGACGTTGAGGTGATTGGCACAAGGAATGTGGTTGAAGCATCTGAAACGAATAATGTTAAATATATTCTATATGCGTCTACAAGCGGAATATACAGCCACTCTGCAATCGTAAAAAATGCTTTAACCGAGGAGGTTCTTGTTGACCCTCGCACCTCTTATGCAATGGCTAAAAGATATAATGAAATTTATCTAGCCTCGCATCATGAAGAAAGAGGTATAAATGTCATTTCTATTCGTTTCTTCAATGTTTATGGTTGGAACCAAGACAACAGAATGGTTGTACCGAGGTTTTTTGAGCAATGCGAAGATGGAGAAGATATTACTGTTTTTGGAAGTGGTGAACAAACAAGAGATTTCACGTACATCGAAGATACTATAGAGGCGTGTTATAAACTTATTGGAATTAAAGGATCACACATTGTAAATATTGCAAATGAGTCTGAATGGTGTATTTCTGAGCTTGCAAGTGAGATTAAAAGTATTACAAAAGCTAAATCGAAAATCACTTATCTCGATGCACCAAAAAAACGATACGACTACGAGGTTGAAAGAAGAGTTGGAAGCTCAGAAAAGTTATTCAAGCTAACAAATTACAAGCCGGATACCGAGCTGAGAGAAGGGCTTCAAAAAATACACGAAATAAATTACCCAAAAGCTGTTAAGAATTGAGAGATGAAAAGATTTTCTCGTTGATCGACGAGGAAAAAGACCGCCAAACAAATGGACTAGAACTAATCGCATCGGAAAACTACGCAAGTGAACAAGTTATTTCTGCGATGGGAAGTATTTTAACAAACAAATACGCAGAAGGACTACCCGGTAAAAGATATTATGGAGGATGTGAAGTTGTGGATAAAATCGAACAGCTTGCTATTGATAGACTTTGTAAATTGTTCAATGCCTCATGGGCAAATGTTCAACCTCATTCCGGAGCACAGGCAAATGCAGCAGTTTTTTTAGCTTGCCTGAACCCAGGTGACAAGATTTTAGGATTTGACCTCTCCCACGGGGGTCATCTAACGCACGGTTCTCCTGTAAATTTTTCAGGTAAACTTTATAAGCCATTCTTTTACGGCGTTAAACAAGAATCTGGACTTATTGATTATGATACCTTAGAGGAAACTGCAAAGAAAGAAAGGCCAAAACTCATTATTTGCGGAGCGTCTGCTTACTCGAGAGACTGGGACTACGCAAGAATAAGAAAAGTCGCTGATGAAGTCGGCGCCTTAATTTTAGCTGACATATCGCACCCATCAGGAATGATCGCGAGCGAATTACTTAATGACCCTTTAGATTATTGTCACATCGTCACGTCAACCACACACAAAACCTTAAGAGGTCCAAGAGGTGGTATTATCATGATGCGTGAAAATATAAAAAACCCATATGGCCTTAAATGGAAAAATGGTAATTTAAAATCAATGGGCGCTTTATTAGATGCTGCGGTATTTCCTGGAACACAAGGCGGACCTCTAGAGCATGTTATAGGGGCAAAAGCAGTTGCTTTTGGCGAAGCGATGACTGATGAATTCAAGCAATACATGATTAGGGTAAAAGCAAACGCTAAACTCATGTCTGATTTGTTTCTAGAAAAAGGATACAATATTGTATCAGGTGGCACAGATAACCATTGTATGTTAATAGATTTAAGATCTAAAGGCATTACAGGGAAAGATGCAGAGGAGCTCTTAGGCAAAGCCGAAATTACAGTCAATAAGAACATGGTTCCCTTCGATACAGAATCACCCTTTATCACGTCAGGAATTAGAATTGGTACTGCTGCTATAACCACGAGAGGAATTGATCTCGTGCATATACCGGAAATCGTTGATATTATTGACAGAACACTCACTTCTAACGGTGATTCATCGATCCTTGAAGAAGCTAGAATTCAAACAAAAAACCTCATGTCTCCACTACCATTATTCAAATGGTGATTACGGCTTCAAAACGTTGGTATTAAGCACCGTAAGTCTCTCATATCAACATTCGAGTATTCATAACTTTGACGCGTCAACAAAATCACCTCATGTAAGAGTTTTACTTTAGTAATACTAATACTATAACTCATCAACATGTGCTGTCACTCAACAAAAGCTATTGTAATGCTGCAAAACAGCGAGATTCTTTTTCGAGCCACAATCATAGAAAATGTTTTAAATGATTTCTGAAAACACCATCCAACACGAGATAGATTCAGAAAACATAGATTTTCTGGCACTGTGCAAAAGCAATCCAAAGGTTGGATTTCACAAGTCAATTGAACTGCTTAAAAAAGCAGAAACACATGGATACGCTAAAGGCACCGGAGAGGCGCTAAGAAATCTGGCCTTTGCCAGTCAATTATTAGGTTTAATACCAGAAGGATACCAATATGCCCGACAGGCCATTAAAATACTGGAAGACCAGCAGGACCATAAAAATCTTGCACACGTATACCACACCTTAGGATTTATTTTAGACCATCTCGGCAACCAAAAGGAACGATTAGAAGTAAATCAAACCTGTCTTAAGCTAAGTCGTGAGCTTAAAGAAGAAGATTGGATTATTCGTACGCTAAATAATACAGGAGATTGCTACACCAAGCTTAAAAAATATAATGAAGCGATTGGTTATTTCAAAGAATGTCTTTCACTATTGAAGGATGATGATTCCTTCATGCATTCTGTTGTAACCTGTAATTTAGGGGAGGTTTATTTTTATAACAATCAGTATGACGAGGCTATAGCGCAATTTCAAAAAAGCAAAAGCAATGCAATTCTCAATCACTCTAAGGGCATCGAAGTAACAAATACCCTTTTCATATCAAGGTGTCTTCATAAATTAAATCAGAATTTAAAAGCAATAGAAGTTATAAGACAAGCCATTGATGAAATTGAAAAAGTTCACCTTGCATCACAAGAAATAAACTTTAAAGAGAATGGAGGCCTAACCTCCCCTGCCCTGCTAAAAGTATCCATGGATATTGAGGCTGAGGTTTACAAGCACTATGGTGAATTAAGTGAAGTTGATGGCAACTTGAAAAATGCATTATTTGCATTTAAAAAGCATAAAGAAATTGAGGAAAAACTAAACAAAGAAAAATATACCCAAGAGTATGAAAGCATTGAGCTGCGTATGGAAATATCTCAGCTCGAAAACATTGTTAATGAAAGAACTCAAGAACTTGAAAAAACCCTAAGTGATCTTCAGCTTAAAGAACAAAATACCAGGCTTGTTATTGAAAATGCAATTGATGCAATCTTATTCTTTAATTGGGACGGTGAAATTCTAGATTACAATAGAAAATCGTTAAAATACTTTGATTTAGAAAGTAGCTCGAATGAAACTAACATTTGTGATATTCTGATGTTTTTAGCAGATAAAGACCTTGGGAACTTCATTCGAAACTTATATAAGGATGGACACAATGATCTAAACAATAAAAGACACAGAATGCGTGCTATTGATTCGTCTTTGTTTTTTGAGGTAGCATTCACGAAAATTAATACGAATGGAAATAGTCAGGGTGTCGCTTTTATAAGTAACATCACCGATAAAATAGAATCTGAAAAGCGTAAAACTAGAGATCTAAAAACCCAAACAACTATTAATTTACTTTCTCAAACGATTCATGATGAAACTGATTATTATAGTTTATTAAATACAATCACAAATCATATTATTCACGAATTTGAAGTTGCAAAATGCGGTATACATGTTTTTGATAAGGAAAAGGATGGCGTTTTCGAGTTAACAAATTTTAAAAATAAAACAATAGCAGAAGATTTCATTTCTAGTATCGGAGATGAAAAATTCATTTTACAAGATGATCATAACTACAGTCGTGAGATTATGAAATCAAAGCTTTCTGTTCCTCTTCGAATTTCTTCACTTTTGGTAGGGTATATACGTCTTGAACATTCGGAATCTGGATTCTTTAATGAAACACATTTCAAAGTACTCACCTCCATATCATCACTCCTTGCTAGCAGATTAGACAAAATACAAGAACAAAAACAAAAAGAAATTCTTCAAGAAAAGTTATTTGAGATGAATCAAAAGCTAGAAGATGAAGTATTTACCAAGTCTAAACAAATCAATGAACTAACCCATAAATTTCATGAACATGAAAAAGAGTCTTTACTCGCTGATATGGCTAATGCTATTTCTCACGAGCTAAATACGCCATTTGGAATTATAAATTCTGGAGCAAGCGCCATGAAGGATATTATAGGCGATCTTCTCGAAATTAAGCTTAATAGCAATTTGGAACCTAAAGATTTTTCATTTGCACTTGATTTTTCCAAATCTCATAGTTTAGAACAAGTCATTAATAGCAGAGAAAAAAGAAAAAAAATTATTGAAATAAGACAATTTCTTGAATCAATAGATACAAATAGCGAATTGATTAATGAGGTAAGCAAAAATCTTGTTGAAGCTTCATTCCCTATTCAAAAAACAGCTGCTTTAGAATATGTTCTTGAGCACAAAAACCCTAACGAACTTTTACTATTGATTAAACGAGTACAGCAATCCTTATCATTTTCTGATACCATTTCAAAAACAAGTTCTCGCGCATCAAATGTTGTTAAGGAGCTAACAAAGCTTGCAAAAAAAGAACATAATACGGAAAAAGTAAAAATCAATTTATCAGAAAATATTAATTCAATTGTTTCAGTCTACAAATACAAATTGGACAATGCCCAAATCAATATAAACATACCAGAGAACGCAGAAATTATAGCTGTTGAATCGAAAATGCACCATTTATGGAAAAGTATGATTATGATGGCATGTAACAACTACAAAGAGGACCACGAAGAAAAGGAGCTAAGCTTTGATTATAGTGTTAATGCTCAATTTAACAATGTAATTTTTAAATTTAATGGACCTCAAATTGAGAAATATATTTTAGACAACAATCTTAATATAGGTAACAGTGACGATCAGGATGACCTGAATTTAAACTTAAGAATTATTCGAAAAATTACGGAAGATATTTCCGGTTCCTTTGAAATAGATTCTGCTCCAGATAACAATATTTTCACAGTTAAAATACCTCACACTGCAGCAAAATTTAGCGCATAAAAAAAGCCTCATAAAGAGGCTTTATTTTTTTTGTTGATTTTATTCTTCAACAACTTCAAACTTCAAGGTCTGAATTACACCTTTGTAAAGATTCACTTCAGCTTCATAAGAACCAAGCTCTTTAATCGGCTCTTCTTTGATCTTTAGTGATTTACGATCAATTTCAAACCCTGCCTTTTTCAAAGCATCTGACAATTGAATTGTGTTAATAGAACCAAAAATCTTTCCCTTATCCCCAGCTTTCGTTGCGATAGAAATTTCAAGATTTCCAATTTTTTCAGCGATTCCTTGAGCTTCGCTTAGTAATTTTTCTTCTTTGTGAGATTTTTGTTTTAAAACTTCAGCATGTGCTTTTTTCGCACTAGCTGTTGCAAGCACAGCGTACCCTTGAGGGATTAAAAAGTTTCTACCATAACCAGGCTTCACTTTTACAATATCGTTTGTATAACCCAGCTTGCTAACATTTTTCTTTAATATAACTTCCATTACTTAAGTTTTTTAGAGGATTACTTTAACATATCACCAACGTATGGTAATATCGCTAAATGTCTAGCTCGCTTAATAGCTTTATTTACTCTTGATTGATACTTAGCAGAAGTTCCAGTAATTCTTCTGGGCAGGATTTTCCCTTGTTCGTTTAATAACTTCAGTAAAAAGTCAGGATCTTTGTAATCGATGAATTTTATACCGCTTTTCTTGAATCGACAATATTTCTCTTTTTTGATGTCAATATTGATCGGAGTAAGATATCTAATATCGTTTGCCATAATTAAAAATTTTTGTGTTTAAGCTTCAGCAGTCGCTGCTTTACCTGATTTTTTGTTTCTTCTTGTTTCTGCGTACTCTAGATGGTCCGCATTCATTTTAACGGTTAAGAATCGTAAGATTCTCTCGTCTCGCTTTAATAAAAGCTCAAAGTCCGCAACGGTGTTGTTTGTAGCCTCGAACTCGAAAAGAAAATAAAAACCAGTGGATTTTTTCTGAATAGGATAGGCCATCTTTTTAAGGCCCCACGACTCAGAATGCTTGATTTTAGCACCAAAAGATTTAATTTCACTTTCGTACTTCTTGACTGCTTCCTTCGCCTGATCTTCAGACAAAACGGGAGTTAAAATGAAAACAGTTTCATAAGATGTCATAAATGTGTTTTTTAATTTATAATTGGGGTGCAAAGATACTTAATTTTTATAGAAACAACAACATTATTAACTTCTAATCATTTCAGATACTTCTCGACATATATTTTATTTCTATTTTAGTCTCCAAAACAAGCCACAAATATAACTATGAAATATACCTTTTCCATTTTTTTCATATGCCTAATATCTGTCCTCGCATCACAAAAAAGCCTATCACTAGAAGACGCTGTAATGCAGCAATATAGAGCATTTTATCCCGAACGCATAATTGGATTTAATTGGTTACCAAACACTACAGATTATGTGTACCTGAGTAATGACCGGACTACTCTTTTTAAATCATCGGTTTCTAGTAAAAAAGACGAAGTCCTATTTTCGATAGATGATCTAGAGGAAATTTTAGATACGGAAATATATAGATTCTACCCTATGCAATTCAAAAGCAAGGATCTTTTCTTTATGAATGATGGAACATCCTTTTATAAAGTAAACATAAAAGATCGTAAGGCCGAAATCCTTCATCATTTGGAAGAAAATGCCAATGCACCGCTGTTTGAGCCTTCAAGTGGCAGCATAGCTTATTTAATAAATAATAATGTAATGGTAAGGTATGAGGATAGTAAAAAAGTCATTTCTGTAACACAAAATAAAGATGAAAACATCGTTTCAGGACAAGCTATCGCAAGAAGTGAGTTCGGTATAACGGAAGGTCTTTTTTGGTCACTCCAAGGAAAATATTTGGCTTTTTATGAGAAGGATGAGTCAAAGGTCCACAACTATCCATTACTTGATATCAATCAAACACCGGGTGCATTAAATTCCATAAAATACCCCATGGCAGGTCAAAAAACAGAAAAAGCGCGTGTTGGTATATTTAATACAGAAAGTCAAAAAACAGTATTCATAGAAACGCTCAAGGATCCCGAAGGTTATCTCACAAACATAAGCTTCACACCTGATGAGAAGTATTTATTTGTTGCAGAAGTTAATAGAGGCCAAAACCACATGTGGCTTAATGTTTATGACGCCTTGAATGGAGCCTTTGTTAAAACCATATTAGAAGAAACCAATGACAAATGGGTTGAGCCTGAGCATCCTGCTTATTTCCCATGTGATAAAAAAAACAATTTCATTTGGATGTCTGAAAAGGATGGATTCATGAATTTGTACTATTATGATTTTGAAGGCAAACTTATTGACCAAATAACAGATCATAAGTTCGTCGTCAAAAATATTGTTGGTTTGAGTAATGATGAAAAACATTTGTATTATGAGGCCACTGGACCGAACCCTATGAATACGATGGTCTATGATTACAATATCAAAAAGAAAACATCAACTCTACTCACAAAAGTTGAGGGTACCCACAGTGTGAAAGTTTGCGATAACAATTCATATTATTACGATACATATAGCAATAGTTCTACTGCTCGAAAATCACTAATATATACTTCAAATGGCAAAATGTCGAAGCTTTTATTAAATGCAAAAGATAAACTTGATGCCTATCAAATCGCTCAAACAGAGATAGGCTCAATAGATGCATCAGATGGAACCAAATTGTACTATCGCCTCATAAAACCCTCTAATTTTGACGCCTCTAAAAAATATCCAGTATTAAACTATGTTTATGGCGGTCCTCATGCGCAATTGGTAACTAACTCGTGGTTAAATGGCGCAAGTCTTTGGATGCATTGGATGGCAGAACAGGGGTACATTATCTTCACATTAGACAATAGGGGTTCTGGCAATCGAGGTTTCGCATTTGAATCGCAAATCCACCGTCAATTAGGAACTGTTGAAATTGAAGACCAAATGGCAGGGGTCAATTTTTTAAATAGCCTGCCCTTTATTGATAACAAGAGGATGTCTGTTCATGGATGGTCCTTCGGAGGCTTTATGACTACGTCACTTATGCTTCGAAAACCTGGGGTGTATACAACCGGTGTTGCAGGTGGACCGGTGACAGACTGGAAGTATTACGAAATCATGTATGGTGAAAGATATATGGACCAACCTGATGAAAATGAAAAAGGATACTCCGAAGCTTCACTACTAAACAAAACAGAAAATTTAGAAGGAAAGTTATTACTAATTCACGGTTCTTCAGATGATGTTGTGGTAATGCAGCATAATCTAAAACTTGTTCAGCGCTTTATTGAAAGTGAGAAACAAATTGATTTTTTCCCTTATCCGATGCACAAGCATAACGTTTATGGAAAAGATCGGGTTCATCTTATGACAAAAGTCTTGAACTACATATTGGAAAATAATAAATAGACCGTCACATTAAATCTAGCCAGGAACCCCCATTCGAACAATCTATACCGAGGTTTTTAAAATATTCTGTAGCCAATCCGCTTCTATGACCTGACTTACAACAAAAAATTATGGGTTCTTTGATGGCTTTAATTTCATCAACATGTGCTGTGATTTCCTGAACTGGAATATTTAATGAGCCTTCTACATGACTGTTTTCATATTCAGCAACTGTTCTAACATCGATAATAATTGATTTCATAGAACAAAAATAAGAAGAAAGTAAGAAGTAAAAAGTATTGTACTTTTGCACTATGAAACATATCTCACAAGAATCAATAGACAAAGCGATCGGCGTAATCGACGAATTAAACGACAATGACTTAGAAACGGTATTTGAAACATATGCTGGAGAACAAGCTATTTTATTAGAGTATGCAATGACAGCGCCTACAGAATACCAAAATGAGCAACTTGAAGGTCTATTGGTCTATTATTTCTGTTTGATATGTGAATGCTTTAAACAAGAAGGGCTTCGACCAAAAGCAATTACAGAAGATCAAATTGAAGCACATCAAACCCCTTACTTCGATATGCTAGATGCCTATTTTGAAAACGATGATGAAGAGGTGATCGACTCATACGTAGACCAACCACAGCTTTCAAAATTCATGGCAATTGAGGTATCTACTGAGGATGATGACGGAACAAGTTTGAGTGATGAAACGGCCTCCCAACTCTTTATAGTATGCCTTTCAATGGTTGCTTTATTGAATAAAGCAATTCCGGAAGAATAATTCTTCAAATAATTCGAAAGTTCTTAATATATTTGCGCGGGGTAAGTCTTTTACGACCAGCTCCCTCTGAATCCTCCAGGACGGGAACGTAGCAAAGGTATGAGGTTGTAGCGGTGCGATAAAAGTAGCTTACCCCTCTTTTTTTGAAACCATTTCTTAAAAGTAATGCCTTACGCCTTCAAAAACTTAATGCTATCCTTCTTTTTACTTTCATTCCTTTATGCTTGTAATTTAACGGGTGATTATGTTTTAGAAGATGGATCACTGAAAGTTTATTACGATCAAGAATCTATAAAATCTACTGCTGCATCATTCGCAGCATATTGGAAGAAAGAAAATTATCTTGGTGATCGAGAACAGAGTATAAAACTAGTTCTTGACGAAAATTCACAAAAATATGAGGTTCGTATTATTCTAAGAAAAGACTTTAATCCAAAGGAAAAATTAGCATTCAATGAGCTTCAAATCTTGGAACGCATACAACATGATTTGAATGCAAACGTTTTTAAGGCTGTACCTTGCGAACTTGTTATTTGCGATAACAAATTTCAGGTTTTGCAGAAACCACACCCCATAAACCCTGAATAATGAAAATATCAGCATCAGTTTATAGTGATAAGAATCGACCGCTTAAAAATGTAATCAAAGATCTCGTTGGTCATCAAATTGACTTACTGCATATCGACTGTAATGATGACATAAAAGTCTTTCAGGATATCAAAGAAATCAGAAGTTGGTGTGATACTCCGATTGATCTTCACATAATAACTGATGATCCAACAAAATTCTATCCGCTATTAAAATCTCAACCTGTCGAATATATTACCTTTCAATATGAGAACTTACCTGGGCCTCTAAATATTCCAGCTGAGATTACAGGCAAAAAAGGGTTGGCGGTAACAACACCAACTAGTGTGGATGTCTTTGAAGCCTTTAATGATATGGACTTTATTCTAATCATGGCAACTGTTCCGGGACAAAGTGGTGGGGTTTTTGATCAAAAAAACTTCTCAAAAATCAGAAAATTTAGAAGACAATTTCCTCGCAAGTCAATTCACGTTGATGGCGGTGTCAATGCTGAGGTATCTTTCATCCTGAGAAATATGGGAGTCAGCGCTTCAGTATCCGGTTCTTATTTGTTTAACGAAACTAGTATTGGTAATGCTCTAATGAACCTTACCTCGAGAGAAATAGATTCTCAGTATAACATTAGGGATTTCATGACGCCCTTGAATGAATCTCCACATCTCGATAGAGCCAATAAAACCACAAAAGATATTTTGCAATGCGTCGAGAATGGCAATATGGGTTTTGCACTAATCACTGATTCAAATAATCGCCTAGAAGGAATTGTCTCTAGTGCTGATATAAGAAAAGCACTGCTCAAAAAAATTGATGAGCCGTCGAGTATTAAACCCGATGACCTTATCAATACTAACCCGATAACAATAGATGGTTCTGCTACGGTCGTTGCTTTACTTAGAAAGATAAAATCCTGTCCATTCCCTGTAATGTATTTACCGGTTATCGATGAGAAAGAAAATGCAATTGGAATTGTTAATTTTGTGCACCTGATTAAAGGCGAAATATGATTATTGAACTTAAAAGAAATACAAATAAAGAGACTATTGAAGATTTAGCCTCAAAGCATCGTGCTTTTCATATCTTCAATGAGGACAAGAATTTTTTAATCACAAGTGCTTCTGTTAAAGATCTAGACAAAAGTCTAGAGAACCATGCAGAAAATCACTGGGTTTTTGCAACAGACATGCAGCTCTCCTCAAAAGATTTCTTAAATAAAACGAGAGAAATCGAATTGAAAAAAGGCTTGTCTATTGGTGGCACTCAAAAAAACACCCTGCTCATCGGTGGTCCTTGCTCGGTAGAATCAGAGGAACAAATCCGATCTGCTTCTCAGCTTTTGAAAGATTTAAATCTCAGCGTATTAAGAGGCGGATGTTACAAACCAAGAACAAGCCCATACTCTTTTCAGGGAATGGGATTAGAAGGTTTGCAGCTACTTTCAAAGATGAGAGATGAATTTGGACATCTTATCATTTCAGAAGTTAGAGATGCAACACATATTGATGAAATTATAACGCATACAGATATCATTCAGATTGGTGCGAAAGCGATGTATGATCAAGGTATTTTACGCGCTTGTGCCAAAACGCAAAAGCCTGTTATGATTAAAAGGGGTTTTGGTACGACACTCCAAGAGTTTGTTCAAGCCGCAGAGTTTATTTTATCTGGTGGAAATTCAAATGTGATTTTATGTGAAAGAGGTATTCGAACCTTTGAAACTAAAACACGATTTACGCTTGATTTGTGTGGTGTCGCTTGGTTACAAGAGCATACAAACCTTCCAATAATATTGGACCCATCGCATGCTATGGGGTATGCCTATGGCGTTCCTTCATTAACAAAGGCTTGTATGGCAATGAATGTAGAAGGACTCATTATTGAGACACACCCATCACCTCTTATCGCCAAGTCTGATGCATCGCAGCAATTGGATTACAATGCGTTTAGAAATCTACATAAGGAATTACAACCTTTGGCTGAATGTCTAGGGAGAAAAATTAAATAAGATGACATTAGAGCAAAACATAAAAGGAATCTGTTCCAAATTCGGGCTCGACTTCAATGAATTTCTTAAAGATTTTGAGGTAGACCATGTGATGGAAATGAGCTTGTTTGATCTTGAAGCAATCTGTGAAGAATACGAAATTGATATACATACCTTACTCTTTAAAGCTGTATTCTTTGAAGCATCACTCAAAGAAAAAATTGAAAAAATAAAGCTTCTGATTTTAGACGTTGATGGAGTTATGACTGATGGTGGAATGTTTTTTACAGCGCAAGGAGATGAAATGAAAAAATTCAATACCAAAGATGGTATGGGTATTTTAAAACTTCGTGATTCGGCAATTGAGGTTGGAATTATTTCCTCTGGATTCTCTTCCGAAATTGTTCAGAAAAGAGCTGATATGCTTGGGATTAAAAATTGTTATGTTGGTAGAGATTCTAAAATGTCCGTGCTTCAATCTTGGATCAAGGAAAAAGATTTATCGTTGAATGAAATTGCAATGATTGGAGATGACATTAACGACAAAGAAGTAATGTCAAATGTTGGTCTCTCAGCCTGCCCTGCTAATGCTGTCAATGAAATCAAAAGTATTGCTCATGTTATCCTTAAGCACAAAGGTGGCGAAGGATGTATTCGAGAATTTATAGAAAATTACCTCCAAAAAGGATAGATATGAAAATAGGGATTATTAGAGAAGGTAAAGTACCGCCAGACTTCAGAGTTGCGCTAACTCCTAAACAATGTAAACAAATCGTTGAGACCTATCCTCAGGTAGAAGTATTTATTCAAAAAAGTCCGATCAGAACCTACAGCGATGAACAATATGCAACAGAGGGCTTACCTCTTGTTGATGATTTGGCGCATTGCGATGTAATTATTGGAGTGAAAGAAGTAAACCTGGAAGATTTAATTTCCAATAAGACATTTATGTTTTTTTCACACACTTTCAAAAAGCAGTCCTATAACCGCGTATTGCTTCAAGAAATTCTGAAGAAAAATATTCGACTCATTGATTATGAGGTTATCAAGGATGAACGAAATATACGCCTCATTGGATTTGGGCGTTATGCAGGAATCGTTGGCTGTTATAACGGCTTTAGAACTTTCGGCCTCAAACATAAGCTCTATGATTTAAAGCCGGCAAATGCATGCGCTGATCGAAAAGAGGTAGAAGCGGAGTTGAAAAAGGTGAAGCTTCCAAGAAATTTTAAAATGGTATTGACTGGCTTTGGCCGTGTGGGCCATGGCGCACGAGAAATTATGAAGCTGCTACCTATTAAAGAGGTCAAGCCAGAGACCTACATGAAAGAGTCGTTTAACGAACCTGTTTTCACGCATTTAGAGGTTGAAAATTATTTCGTGAAGAAAGATGGGTCCGAATTTATTCGAAATGAATTTTACAGGCAACCTGAACTTTATGACCGAGGCTTTCAAAAATATGTTCCTGAATCCGACATGTATATTCCCTGCCACTATTGGAGTAGCCGATCGCCGAAAATATTGACGCAAGAAGACCTCGCCAAAGACAACAATAGGATTTCAGTAGTTGCGGATATTTCTTGTGATATCGCTGATCCAATTGCATCAACCCTACGCCCATCGAAAGTAGCTAATCCAATCTATGGTTATGATCCAGAAACTGGTTCAGAGGTCAATTATCTTAATGATAAAGCGGTTGCTGTAATGGCGGTTGACAATTTGCCTTGTGAGCTTCCTAAGGATGCATCTGAAGATTTCGGAAACGAGCTCATCAAACATGTACTCCCAGCTTTAGTTGGTGATGATCCCAAAAAAATTATTGAGCGAGCAAGCCAGACGAACCTTAATGGAGAACTAATGCCAAACTTCGCCTATCTGAAAGACTATGTTGCAGGAAACGAATAAAACCTTGCAGTCATATATATTTTTTACTTTTAACCTGTGAGTATCAAAGGGGATAAAAAAGTAATTAAAGGTTGGATCATGTATGATTGGGCCAATTCGGTATATAGCCTTGTCATTTCATCTGCCATCTTCCCCATATTTTACGAAGCCCAAACAACAGCAGCTTTTCTTGATAAAACAGGGTTGAAATTAAGTGAAATTGATACAAATGATGTCACTGTTGACTTTTTTGGCTATAACGTTTCACCGAGTGTTCTATATTCATTAATCATATCAGTTTCATTTTTGTTTGTGAGCTTCCTGTCACCTATTCTTTCGGGAATTGCAGACTACACCGGAAATAAAAAAGCATTTTTAAAATTCTTTTGTTATTTCGGCGCTTTCTTCTGCTGTACATTATTCTTTTTTGATACAAATCATATGGAGCTCAGTATGCTAGCGGTAATGCTAGCCTCTATAGGTTTTTGGTGCAGTTTGGTATTCTACAACGCATTTTTACCAGAAATTGCACCACTCGACCAACAAGACGAAATTTCTGCAAAAGGCTTTTTCATGGGCTATATTGGCAGTGTTATTTTACTCGTCGTATGCCTTGCAATGATTATGGGAATTGGAACGCATCTCACAAAATATAGCTTCTTACTCGTTGGTTTATGGTGGGTGTTTTTTGCACAACGTACTTATAAAGTATTGCCAACAAATCCATTTAAAAAGAAACCGGAGGCAGATTACATATGGAAGGGCTTTCGAGAACTTAGAATTGTATACAAAGAGTTTATGCAAACCACTCGATTAAAGAAGTACTTATATGCCTTCTTCTTTTTTAATTCAGGTGTCCAAACCGTTATGCTATTGGCTACAATTTTTGCAAGTAAAGCAATAGATTGGCCTGAAGATGATGGTGGTCAAGGCCTTATTATCGCAATATTGCTCATTCAAATATTAGCTGCAATTGGTGCAAAAGTCATGTCGAACATGTCCATTAAAATTGGAAATATAACAACGCTAAAAATATCGGTGGTGATATGGATTTTTCTATGTGGAGGAGCTTATATTATTACAACACCCATTGAGTTTTACATTATGGCAGCCGGTGTAGGTCTTGTTATGGGAGGTATCCAATCAATTGCAAGGTCTACCTACTCTAAGTATCTGCCAGAAACAACGGATCATGCAAGCTACTTTTCTTTTTATGATGTATCGGAAAAAATAGGCATTGTTTTAGGAACGGCATTTTTTGCATTTACAGAGTATTATTTTGATGACATACGTTATTCTGTTATATCCATTGCCATTTTCTTCGTAATTGGCTTGTTCTATCTGTTCAAAGTTCCAAAAAAAGAAAAAATCATAACGACTTAATAAAAATCAATGAAAGAAACCATTGAAAAAGCCTGGGAAAACCGAGAGCTATTAAAAGAAAAAGAAACTATTCGGGCCATTGAAGCTGTAATCGAGCAAATTGACAAAGGCAAACTTCGCGTTGCAGAGCCAGATGGAGACAAATGGAAAGTAAATGAGTGGGTTAAGAAAGCAGTTGTCTTATACTTTCCGATTCGCCAGATGGAAACAATCGAGGTCGGACCATTTGAATTCCACGACAAAATGGCACTTAAAACCAACTACAAAGAGCTCGGTGTTCGAGTGGTTCCGCATGCGGTGGCTCGTTATGGAGCATTTGTAGCTTCTGGTGTAATTATGATGCCTTCCTACATTAATATCGGTGCACATGTTGATTCTGGCACTATGGTTGATACCTGGGCTACCGTCGGGAGCTGTGCTCAAATTGGAAAAGACGTTCACCTCAGCGGCGGTGTGGGTATTGGTGGCGTTCTAGAGCCTCTTCAGGCCGCACCTGTTATTATAGAGGATGGTGCATTCATTGGTTCGAGATGTATTGTCGTTGAAGGCGTGCATATTGGCAAAGAAGCTGTTCTTGGGGCAAATGTCGTTTTAACGAAGTCCACAAAGATTATTGATGTTACGGGAAGTGAACCTAAAGAAATACGAGGTTATGTTCCTGAAAGAAGTGTCGTAATACCCGGTTCCTACACCAAAAAATTTCCTGCGGGTGATTATCAAGTTCCTTGTGCATTGATTATTGGACAAAGGAAAGCTTCAACAGATCTAAAAACATCCCTCAATGATGCGTTGCGGACACATAATGTTGCAGTTTAATTTGAATTGAATTGAAATCTTCACTCCTTTTTATTTTATTTGTTTCAGTGCTCTTTGGATGCAATAATTCAGTGAATTCGAACGCATCGCTAGAGAGCAACGTTTTGAAAAAGCAAACTGATCAGGAAAAAGAGGCGCTTGAAGCACTGACACAACTCCAAATAAATGCTGATATTGAAAATTCAATATATTTAACGTTTGGAAATACAAATCATAATCAGCTGCCTTCTGATTCGAGTTTTACGATTTCTCAAGAAACATTTAAACTTGTTCTACTCGATTATACGGCAAAACATCATCAAAATATAGCGGAGCAAAAAAGAATCGATTGGGTTGAAGCCTC
>JAKMFD010000073.1 GCA_022425625.1 Crocinitomicaceae bacterium
CTGCAGAAATGCAAATGTCTTTCTACGGAGAGGGTGTGCAGACAATTTCGTCAATGAATGTGTTTTATGCAACTCTTGTTGGTTTAGTCGTTGGAGCTGCAATTTCTTCATTTACCGAGTACTATACGGGCTTAGGAAAAAAACCAATTTTAAAAATAGTGCAGCAATCGTCAACTGGAGCCGGTACTAATATTATTGCGGGATTGGCTACGGGAATGATTTCAACATTTTCATCTGTATTGCTTTTTGCCGCTGCGATTTGGACATCTTACGCTTTTGCGGGTTTTTATGGGGTTGCTCTAGCGGCCTCAGCGATGATGGCTACTACAGCTATGCAACTTGCTATTGATGCATTTGGTCCAATATCAGACAACGCAGGAGGAATTGCTGAAATGAGTGAGCAAGATCCGATTGTGAGAGAGAGAACAGATATTTTAGATTCAGTAGGAAATACAACTGCAGCAACAGGTAAGGGTTTTGCAATTGCATCAGCGGCTCTTACTTCTTTGGCGCTTTTTGCAGCGTATGTAACATTCACTGGTATTGATGGGATTAATATTTTTAAAGCACCTGTACTGGCTATGCTTTTTGTTGGAGGAATGATTCCTGTTGTTTTCTCAGCATTAGCAATGAACTCTGTAGGTAAAGCAGCTATGGAAATGGTTTATGAGGTAAGAAGACAATTCAAAGAGATTCCTGGAATAATGGAAGGAAAAGGAAAGCCTGATTATGCAAAATGTGTTGATATCTCAACGAAGGCTTCCTTAAAAGAAATGATGTTACCAGGAATTCTCACTATTGGTTTTCCAATCGCAATCGTTCTTCTAGGAAAGCTCGTTTATCCTGAAAATAACCTTATTGTTGCCGAAATGCTAGGAGGATATATGGCAGGAGTAACTGTTTCAGGCGTTCTTTGGGCAATCTTTCAAAACAATGCAGGTGGTGCATGGGATAACGCTAAGAAATCTTTCGAGGCAGGTGTTGAGATTAACGGAGAAATGACATATAAAGGTTCTGATGCACATAAGGCCGCAGTTACGGGAGATACTGTTGGAGATCCATTTAAAGACACATCAGGCCCATCCATGAATATTCTCATTAAATTAACTTGTCTTATTGGATTGGTTATAGCTCCTATATTAGGAAATGGTCATGGTAACGAGGCTGATGTCGCATGTTCATCTACAAAAACGGAGTGTTGCGCTGATAAAAAGGAGAATTCATGTGATAAAGACAACTCTCAAACTGCTTGTAGCACTGATGATAAAAAAGCATGTTGTGAAAAAGATGCCGATAAAAAATGTTGTGCTGGTAAAGAAAAGATGTCATGTATGTCAAAATGTTCAGAAATGACTAAAGAAGAATGTGCGAAAATGTGTGATAAGATGGGATGTAGTGATGATGAAAGGGCTATGTGTATGGCACAATATGATGAAGACAATAATTAGTATATAAAATATTCATACTTGATAACTAATTTTAAAGCCATCGAGAGATGGCTTTTTTTATGCTTCTGAAAATATATTACTTTTAGTTTTTAATCTTCTCATGCTCAAAAAAGCCGATTTCTTTTCTGATGTATATGATGTTGTAAGACTGATTCCTAAGGGACGTGTTACCTCTTACGGAGCAATTGCCGCTTATCTTGGCTCAAAGCAATCCTCTCGAATGGTTGGTTGGGCGATGAATGCCTCACATAAAATGTCAGATGTCCCCTCACATCGAGTTGTAAATAGAATAGGAATACTCACAGGTAAAAATCATTTTGGAAATGCAATGGAAATGCAAGAGCTTTTAGAAAAAGAGGGGATTGTAATACAGGAAGATAAAATTTTGAATTTTAAGCATTTTTTTTGGGATCCGTCCCAAGACTTAAAAATCCCATAGGCAATTAGACTAACATTAAACAAAAAAAGTACTATGAAATTTGGAACAAAAGCAATTCATGCCGGTATAAATCCTGATAGCGCTACAGGTGCTATCATGACACCTATATATCAAACATCCACCTACGTCCAAGATGGTGAAGGGAATCATAAAGGCTACCAGTATTCTCGAACTCAAAATCCAACGCGACACGTTCTAGAAAATAATTTAGCTGCTCTAGAGAATGGATCATTTGGGGCGTGTTTTGCCTCAGGAATCGCAGCTATTGATTGTGTTATTAAAATGCTTAAACCCGGGGATGAAGTCATTGCTACAAATGATCTTTATGGTGGGTCTTATAGACTATTCACAACTATTTTTGAGAAATATGGTATTATTTTTCATTTTGTGGACATGAAGGATATTACTAATGTTCAAGAGGTGATGACAGAGAACACAAAGCTCATTTGGACTGAAACTCCTACCAATCCCATGATTAATATTATTGATATAAAGGGGCTAGCTGCTATCATAAATGGTTCTAGTGCATTACTTTGTGTCGATAACACTTTTGCCACGCCCTATTTGCAAAATCCGCTGGAATTGGGAGCAGACATTGTAATGCATTCTGTCACCAAGTATTTAGGAGGTCATTCTGATGTGGTAATGGGGGCATTAGTGACATCAAATAGAAAAATTGCCGACGATATTTATCGTATTCAAAATTCGTCAGGTGCTATTGCTGGTCCGATGGATTGTTTTTTAGTATTGCGAGGTATTAAGACCTTGCATCTTAGAATGCAAAGACATTGTGAAAATGGCGCACGGATTGCAGATTTTCTCCAGTCCCATCCGAAAGTTGAAAATGTTTATTGGCCTGGTCTAAAGACACATGTTAATCATCATATTGCAAAAAGTCAGATGAAAGATTTTGGAGGCATGCTTTCATTTACACTAAAAGGGAATAAACTTGAAGATGCACTAAACATAGTTAAACAAGTTAAGATATTTGCACTCGCTGAATCTTTAGGTGGTGTTGAATCTTTAATTGGTCATCCTGTAACAATGACACATGCCGCAATTCCAAAAGAATCTCGTGAAAAGAGTGGTGTTATCGATGGTTTGATTAGGCTGAGTATAGGGATAGAAGACGTAGAAGATTTAATAGAAGATTTAAATCAAGCACTAGAGGTTCTCTAAAATTTGGAAGAACTGCTCTTTCTTTGCAGGGGATAAGGGCACAGAGCTTCCATCTTTCATTATAACAGCTCCACCATCTGCCTTATCATATCGGTTAATATGGTCTAAATTCACGAGGTGAGATTGTTGCACTCTAAAGAAAGAATGACCTGATAATAATAAATCATACTCTTTCAGTGTTTTAGAGACCAAAATACGCTTTCCAGATTCAAGATAAAAAGACGTATAGTTTTTATCAGCCTCACACCGAATGATTTCTTTAAGCTCTAGAACATAAACACTTTCTTGTGTTTTCAGCACAAGCTTCTTTTTTACGCTTCGATCAATATTATTGGCAAGGGCATTAAATTGCACCTCGTTTTTTTTCTTCTCTAATGTGGTCAATGCTTTATTTACGGAATCTTCAAGCTCCTCTACATCAATAGGTTTAAGAATATATGCCAAGGCACTGAATTTTATTGCTTGTATGGCATACTCTTGATAGGCTGTAATAAAAATGATTTCAAATTCTTTGTACTTCACTCCTTTAAGTACATCAAAACCGTTGCCATCAGGCATTTGAATGTCTAGGAAAACGAGGTCTGGTTCAATTTTATTAATTGCATTGATACCCGTTTCTACGTTCGAACCATCAGTGTATATTTCGAAATCATGTCCAAAAGAAATAAGGAGTCTCTTTATGAACTCTTTCGTTTTATTTTCATCGTCTATTATGAGTACCTTTTTCATTCAGATTCAAAGTTAATATTTTCGGTTAGTAATGGTAAGAATATTTGGACACAGGTTCCTGAGTTTTTCTCGTCCGTTAGATTACTTATCGAAATTCGTGCTTTCGATTTGTATTTTTTATTTATGATTGAGACCCGCTGATTGGTGATATCCATAGCCATGCTTTTATGCTTGCTCATGGGGCTCTTTTTTTCTCTCGACTTTTGTATACCTATACCATTATCTGAGACTTCAACAAAAAGCATGTTTTCTTTTTCTACAAAATTAATGGTGATATTTCCATTTTCAATAGTATTTAACTGTCCATGTTCAATCGCATTTTCTATAAATGGTTGTGTTATCATAGGTGGGATAAGTACTTTTTTAAAGACCAGGTCCTCTGGTGCATTGATGTGATATTCGAATCTGTTTTCAAACCTCAACTTCTGTGTTTTTAAATATTTTTCAAGAATTTCTATTTCTGTTTCAAGGGTGATAAATTCTTTAGGTGAATTTTCAAGAATGAGTCGGATAAGTCTAGAAAAGCTCACAAGGAATTTTGAAGATTTAGATGGATTGTTTTCATAAAGGGAGCTTTGTATTACTGACATCGCATTAAATATAAAGTGCGGATTCATTTGTGTCCTAAGAAGCGTTTGCGACATCTCAACTTCTTTGGTGTTTTGGTTTATTTTTAGCTGCCTTAAATAGAAAAGTACAATAACTATAGTTGATAAGAGAATGATAATAATCAATACAATTGAGGACATTTGTTTTTCACTCTTCAATAACAGTAATTCTGCTTCTTTTTCTTGGTCTTTAATAACGCGCTCTTGTTCCTTAATCCTATATTCCCTGAGCTCCCTAGAATACATCTGAGTGAGCTCATTTATTGCCTTGCTACTGTTTAAAGAAGAATTATTGTCCATTAAATCTTGATAAGCAATCAAGTTTTCATATGCTATATCATACATCCCTAGCTTTTCATATACCCGGGCGAGAAAATTATAATTAGCAATCCTATAATTTGATTGTGCTGATTTTTCTAATAGGTTTTTAGAGGTTTGGAAGGAGCGCTTTGACTTCTCCCATTGGGAGCTGTAAAAGTAAGAACGTCCAATAAGGTGATGCGTATTTCCTTTTCCTTGATTCCATGAAATGTCATTGTATGATTTTAGAACACTATTTAATATTTCATTCGCATCATTAAAGGACTCATCATTAATTAGGTATTTGGCGTGTGTTAATTTTAATTCTAGATCAAATACACTCTCTTCCTTCTCATTTATAAACTTGTAACCTTTTGCAATGCTTTCTTTAGCTTCATTGTAATTTTCTTCTAGTAATTCTATTTCTGAAAGTCCAGTGTAGATTTGCACTTTGAATGAATTAAAATTGTTCTTTTCTGCAATGTTTAGTGCCTTCCTAAAATAGGTTCTTGCCTCACTTATAGATTTTACTTTAAAAGATCGCTCTGCAATTTTTAAATTTGACCAGCACAACAAATAATTATCTCTAAGTCTATCTGCTTCTTGATTTAGCTTTAGTAGGGTAGACGTACTTTTACCAATCATGTCATAGTGAGCATAGATAACAGATAGGTCCTTAAAGGTTAAAGCAACGGCATTCTTTGAGTTAGATCTCTTGGCGAAATTCAATGCGAGATTTGCATAAAACAGCGCCGAATCTTTTTGATTCGAATGCATTTTTGCTCGCGCAATTAGACGATATGCATCGCTCGTATTTTTATTATTTCCATTTCTCAAGGAATTATTTAAAAGTATGATTGAAGCCTTTTGCATTGCGGCATATTTGCCTCCAATTTCTAAAGCTTTTGTACCCCAAAATTGAAATAAAATAGAATTTTTAATAAGCTCATTTTTATGCTCATTGAAGGCTTTATTAAATAATGCAATAAGCCCCTTTTCTTCGCAGAATATCAAAAGTAGAGATGTTAATTTGGCTTTCGTTTCTCTAGTGTATTTGTCGGAATTTATTGCTTGAATATATTGGGAGTAAATAGCGGCGTTAACCTCCTCAGCATTTTGAGCGTTTTGTTGAAAGCCTGAAAATATTTCATCCGTTGATAGTTGTGCACTGTTTTGACTATACACATTATGTACTGTACTGAAAATCAGTAGTAAAATAAGGACAATACATTTCATTAGTTTAAAAATACAAATTCATTATCAATAAAACACCGTGTCGCTTTAACAAGAATGACTATAATAGGGTTGACCTTATTGGAATTACCTATCTTTGCACAAAAAATATTTATGAGTCTTTTAACAGTAGGTAGTGTTGCTTTTGATGCGATTGAAACACCATTTGGGAAAACAGATAAAATCGTAGGTGGAGCTGGAACTTATATTTCTTTGGCATCTTCCTTCTTTATGCAGGAACAGAGTATAATTTCTGTGGTTGGTTCGGATTTTCCAAAAGAAACAATCCAAGAAATGAATTCACGCGGCATAAATACTGAAGGACTCCAAATAAAGGAGGGAGAAAAGACTTTCTTTTGGTCCGGAAAATATCATAATGATATGAACAGCCGCGACACGTTAGCTACCGAGCTTAATGTTCTAGAGCATTTTGATCCAATTGTACCGGATAGCTATCAAGCTTCGGATTATTTAATGTTAGGTAATTTGAGTCCTTCAGTACAAAGCTCGGTCATAAATAGGATGCATTCAAGACCAAAACTCATAGCTATGGATACCATGAATTTTTGGATGGATATAGCATTAGAGGATTTAAAGAAGACTATTAAAATGGTTGATATTTTAATTGTGAATGATGAGGAGGCCCGTCAATTAACTGGAGAATACGCCCTAGTTACTGCAGCAAAAGCTATTTTAGACATGGGACCGAAGTACATTATCATAAAAAAAGGTGAGCATGGAGCGTTACTTTTTTCAAAGGATCAAATATTCTTTGCGCCAGCTTTACCTCTTGCAGAGGTTTTTGACCCAACAGGCGCAGGGGATACATTTGCAGGAGGTTTTATGGGTTATTTAGCCTCCACGGAAGATACAAGTTTTGAAAATATGAAGCGAGCAGTTATTTACGGCTCTGCAATGGCCTCGTTTTGTGTCGAGAAGTTTGGTACAGACCGATTGTTAGAAATCGCTCAAAGTGATATTGATAAAAGAGTAAAGGTGTTTAATGACCTTTCTTCGTTTGAATTAAAAGGCTAAATATGGAAAATGAATTTATAATTAAGCTAAATGAATTACTTCAGCAAGAGGATCTTCTTTCAATTTCAAAGGAAGTTGGTCAGCTAAAAAGTAGTTTCGATGATTGGCTACTCCATAGTGAGGGTAAGCAACAAGTTGAAACCATAAAAGCTAAGGAAAAAGGCGAAACTATTGAACAGATCGATTATGCTATAATAAAGGCACGATTTAGTGAGCTTTTTAAAAAATATAAGGATGCTAAAAAGCAACAGCTAGAAATAAAAAACAAGCTTGAGCTGGAAAATTTGAAGCTCAAAAAGAATTTAATTTCAGAGCTAAAAGACTTGGTTGAAAATGAAGAAAATATAGGCACGGCATTTAATGGCTATAATTCTATTCAAGATACCTGGAAGAAAATAGGTGATATACCTAGAGATAAAAGAGATGAAATTCAAAAAGAGTATTCACGTCTGAGAGAATTGTTTTTTCATAACATAACAATATATAAAGAGCTAAAAGAGAACGACTATAAAAGAAATACGCAGCTTAAAGAAAGAATTATTGTTGATTTACAGACGCTGAGAAATGAATGTGAGAGTATTCGCGAACTTGAAAAAAAGTTACGAATAGCTCAAGACGAGTGGGAAGATGGCGGTCCGGTTCAGCATGAACAATGGGAAGGCTTGAAGTCCAGCTATTGGGAAGTTGTTCGTTCCATTTATGATAAGATTAACAAACACTACGAACAGCATCGTGCATCTCAGCAAGAAAACCTTAAAAAAAAGCAGGTCATATTGAAAGAACTGAAGTCATTTTTAGATGAAAATCAAACGGTAAATAGTCAAAAAGAATGGCGAAAATGTACAGAAAAAGTTCTTGAATTTCAATCCTCTTGGAAAAAAATAGGTTTTGCACCCAAAAAAGATAACGATGAGATATGGAAAGAATTTCGGGGGTTATGTGATACCTTCTTCTCTAATAAGAAAGACTTTTTTAAAGTTCGTGACGATAAAGATAGAGATTC
>JAKMFD010000124.1 GCA_022425625.1 Crocinitomicaceae bacterium
GACGGAGCCCAAGAATACCCACTGCTTATTGTTTTACATGGTTTGACACAGTCGGGTAATGGCATTATGAATATCACCAATTTCAATGAAATTGCAGAGACCAACAACGCCATTGTTTGCTATCCTGACGGCCTAAATGCATCTTGGAATGCTGACTTAAATCCTGTGAATGCTGAAGTTGATGATTTAGGATTTATAGAATCCCTAGTCATCTATTTTGAGACAAATTACAATACAAACGCTTACCGAAGATACCTTTGCGGGTTTTCAAATGGTGGGTTTTTGAGTCATAAAATAGTGAGTGAGTCTACTATGTGTTTCGCTGCAATAGGAACGGTTGCGGGCAGTATGACGAATACAACTTTTACTAATTTCGACCCGAGCTTTGCGACTTCTGTGCTCCATATTCATGGAACTACGGATGGTATAGTACCATATAATGGCAGTGCAGCGACAGGAGCTTCAGTTGATGAGGTCATGTCGCTTTGGCAGAATTATTTATCCTGTGATGCTGAGCCAATATTTGTGGAGATGCCTAACACCAGTCTTTTGGATGTGTCTTATCCTGAAAAGTATGTTTATCAAAATTGTTCAGGGGGTGCACTTGAGCACATAAAGGTTATTGGTGGCGGTCACCAATGGCCGGGAATTGCAACCCTATTCGGTGGTTTAGGAACGATCAATATGGATTTTTATTCACCTCAAGTTATTTGGGATTTTCTTGAAGATAAAAGCTGCCCTAACCAACTAGGGGTTTCAGACTTATCTCAGACCAATGAGCACAAAACGCTTTTAAAAATAATCGATTGTTTGGGTCGTGAAACTTCTTACAAAGAGGGCGTGATTCAATGGGATGTATTCACTGATGGAACTGTGACAAAGCGTTTCAGAATTCCTTAAGGCTATTCATCGAGAGAAAAGTGCGCTTAAAATCGTTACATTTATTAAAACGAAAAAAGAAACCATGAAAAATCTATATACGCTTTTTATCACTTGTCTTACGACCGTTTCTTTTTCACAAAACATTCTTCTCTCAGAGGATTTCGAAGGTGCTAATCTACCAACGGGATGGACCATACAAACCAATGCTTCAGATGGCGGTTGGAATATGGGAACTGCCCAAAATATCGAAAGTCAATGGTGGGAAATAGCAAATCATGGGAAAATTATTGGAACAAATGACGACGATTGTGATTGTGACAAGAGTATAGATTATTTAATCGCACCTCAATTAGATTTGAGTAACAGTGTTGCTGCAGCATTGCAGTTTGAAAACTATTTTGACGGAGGAGAGTTTCAAGGTAATACTGAAGTTGCGACATTAGAGTATAGTTTGGATAATGGTGCTTCTTGGTCTATTCTTACAACAATTGATGGCACTGATGATGGCGCATGGGATTCGCAGTCTGTCGATTTGTCCTCGCTCTGTGGAAATGCAAACGTTCTAATAGGATTTCATTATGATGACAATGGAGGTTGGATGTTTGGTTGGGCGATAGATGATGTTTTGATTTTTGAACCCGAAGGACTTGATTTGTCCTTGACTTCGTTAGACATTCCTTCAAATGTAAATGTTCCTGCGACACTTCCCATTTCTGGAACTGTCACAAATATGGGTGCTGAAACCATCACCTCGTTTGATCTTTCTTGGGATATTGGAGGAAGCATGTCCTACACTTCATCCTTTACAAATTTATCTATACCGTCTTTGGGAACCTATAGCTTTACACATCAAGATAACCTTGAAATATTTAATTCAGGACAAACAGCATTACAGCTAAATGTAGCTAATGTAAATGGTTTACCTCAAGATGATAATGCTTTGAATGATGTGTTTTCAATGACTATTCAGGCGCTAGAATACGGTACAATCATTGATGGTGGTATTGAACGAGATTATATTTATTACCATCCATCAAGTGCACCTGAAAACTGTCCTCTGGTTTTTGTTTGTCATGGCTACACTGGAACGGCAGAGGGTATTATGAATTATTCAGGATTCAATCAACTTGCCGATGAATATGGTTTTGCAGTATGCTATCCACAAGGGACACAAGATGGCGGTGGAAATACTTTCTTTAATGTAGGATATGAATTTCAAAACAATGAAACTGTAGACGATGTTGCCTTTCTACAAAACCTGAATACCTATTTTCAAAATACGTATTCACTGGCAGCGGACAAAGTATTTTGTACTGGGATGTCTAACGGCGGAGACTTATGTTATATGTTGGCTTGTCAAGCTTCAGAAACATTTAGGGCAGTGGCACCAGTGGCGGGAATGATCATGCAGAATATTATGGACGATTGTACTCCTTCAAATGAAGTCTCCATTCTTGAGATACATGGAACCAATGACAATGTGACTTATTTTGATGGAGATCCAACAAATCAGGATGGATGGGGTGCTTATCCTAGTATACCTGCAACCATGAACTTTTTCAATAGTATGTTTGACTTAACGCTTCAAAGTTCTGAGAATTTACCAAATACCGATCCCAATGATGGCAGTACTGTTTTTTCTGAAAAATATGGTGCGGAAAATTCTTGTACGGAGGTATGGCTTTATACGGTCCAGGGTGGCGGTCATGATTGGCCGGGAGCTTATGGTAATATGGATATTGAAGCTAGCCGTGAGGCATGGCTATTTTTCCAGCAGCTTTGTGATCCAATTGCTAATATATCTTCCAACATCCCCGTCGGAAGTAAGACACTTGACCGTATTTTAGACCTAACAGGTCGAGAAGTAAAAAATAGTGCTTCGGGTGTTGTTTTATATCAATATTCCGATGGTTCTACGGAGCGCGTATTTCTGCAACCCGAGTAATTACAAAGGTTTTCCTCTGAAATCCATTCTCTTTAAAAAGGTTACTAAATTTCATAATTTAATTAATGAACTACGTATTATCACCTAATTGCTTCGTAGGGATTACATAGTCGGAGTATAGTGTCCATCTGTATTTTGTATTTGCTTTGCTTGTTTTTGTTTCAGGGGTGCAT
>JAKMFD010000174.1 GCA_022425625.1 Crocinitomicaceae bacterium
GTCCAGTATTTTAATTCAGCCATTCCACCAATATAACACAGGTTGGGTAGTATTACTTCTTGATATAAAGGTCGCAAGGCAACATTTGGTGAAAAACGTTCAGGATTTGAATTGACAAGTTTTAGAATTTTATCTTCATTTAAAGTTTCCTGTCCAAGCTTAAAAAGTTCACCTTCTTTTGTGATTCTCGTTCTCGATCCTTCATACATATAAAAGAGATTAATAGGTCTAGAATGAATTTGAGGTCTTCTATTAAGAGAGCGAAGTATGGTATTTGTTTCTTCAATACATTGATTGGAGAATTCTTCTTTTAATTCTTTTGAAAAGTAGGGTTTCATTTCCGACTTCAGTATTACTTGATTTGCATCGAGTACAATAAGTCCTTTATTCCCAAAGACATGATGCAGCCAATTGCGAAAAGCCTCGCCATAATTTTCTCCCTCTAATGCGTTGAGATAAGCGTGAAGCTCCGACTTTCCGTTGAAAAGTTCAGAGAGCTCATCTTTAACGACAGAGAGGTTTTTTGTGTTAAAATGACCTACAGCACCTGTTTGCTCATGTTTCCAAGTAAGTGTTTTGTTAAAGAGCTTCAGTGATTCTATTTCAAGGCTGTCATGATCTTCTGATGCCATCCAAAATACTGGTACAAAATGATACTTTGGATACTGTTCCTTTAATGTGTTGCAGAGCTTTATTACGTGTAATATTTTAATGAAGAAATACAATGGGCCGCCATAGAGACAGACTTGGTGTCCGGTAGTTATTGTATAGGTGTTTTTTTTCTTTAGGAGTTTTATGTTCTTTAAGACCTCATTTTTGTGATCTATTCCACTATAGTTCTCTTCGAGCGTATGTGTCAATTTTATTCTTTTTGACTCATTAAAACTCTCTTTTTTTAATTCAATTTGTTTCTTAATGTTTGCCGCAGAAAATGGAATACCAATGAAATCCTTAAGTTCAATTTGATTGTAAATCAGATCTAATTCCTCTGGCGAAAATAGGGGGAGCTCATTTCTTGGTATCGCTTTCGTTTCAATCATGATTATTAGTTGAATTTTATCGACTTTGACGGTGCAATTCTAGAAATCACATAGCTGGGTAAAAGTAAGCTTGTCATACACGTTACAAAGGTGATAAGATTAATGAATAGTACAGCATTAATTGATAAATCTATCGGTACATGAGCAAGATAATATATCGTTGAGTCTAGTTTAATGAGTTCATATTTATATTGTAAGAAGCACAAGCTAAGACCTATAATATTTCCGATTACCATTGCTTTCAAAATGAGCGCACCAGTTTGGTAAAGGAAAATTTTACGAATGCTCCAATTTGATGCTCCAAGTGCTTTTAATATACCAATAAAGTTGCTTCTTACCACAATCATAACAAGTAAGACAGATCCTATATTAACTATTCCGATAAGTATCATTAATGTAATGATTATTAATACATTAGTATCCAAAAAACCAAGCCATGAAAAAATGTCGTTTTCAGTGTCAAGTACCGAAATGCTTTGTAATTGTTCTCCATGTTCATTTGGCTTCAATGTTGCAAGGTCTTTTATTTTTGAATCTATTTCTGCAAGTCTATCCCATTCCGTAATTTGAATTTCGAAGCCTGATACAAAACGTATTTCACCTTTGTTCAGATCACTGAAATCACAAAGCTCTTGAACCTTGTTTAAGGGCGCAAAAACAACTTGATTGTCCAATTTGTCGATTCCTGTTTCGAAGATACCTACGATTTTAAATCGTTGCATTAAAGACCTGTTCTTTACGAAAAATATCGCGATTTCATCTCCCAGTTTGAAATGGAGATCTCGACATATCTTTCTAGAAATAAGTATCTGGTTGTCTTTATTTTTAAACTCAGGAACCCTACCATCTTTCAAAATACTATTTAAAAATCCCTTTGGGTAGTTCTCATTTACTCCTTTTAAAACAACACCATTAACTTCTTTCTTACTTATTATTTGTACCGAGTTGTCATCTTCGATATTTTGCTTGATGTCATCTGAACGAATTAGTGCCGGTTTATAAAGCACTGGAGAGATTTGTTGTACGCCATCAATTTCAAGTAAGGAATCTAAAATTGTCTGAGATTCATGAAGTGGATCTGCTTCGTACAGGTTTTCATTTCCAGCTTTGATAAGGCAGATAGGTGCGTTAAATCCTACTAGTTTTTGTCTTATTTCGTTTTGAAAGCCATGAACAATTGCCAAAGTAATAAGATTTACAATTATCGTTAAGGCAACACTTATTAAAGAAATACGAAGAATAGGTCTAGAAACTTTTATACCTTTCTCCTTAGTTTTAAGAACTTTGTTTGCTATGAAATATTCAAACGACACTTTGGAATTATTGCTTTATCAAAAATACATAAAGCTATTGGGTCTTGTGCTCTTTTTTGTGTTTTTACTTTTTTCTTGTCAATCTCATCAGGAGCCTGTCAAAATCAAACTGGATTATTCCTCCGAAGATAAACCCATAGATACCTCTTTAACCCTAGGTATTGGCCGTATGGATTCATTGATATCCCTTATTGATGGAAGGGCAGTTGCTGTGGTTGGTAACCAGACCTCAGTACTCAACGATTCAATACATCTAGTAGATACTCTTTTGTCGAGAAAGGTAAATATTGTAAAAGTCTTTTCACCAGAACACGGATTTCGAGGAACGGGCAGTGCTGGTCAAAAAATCGATAATTCATTAGATGCTAAAACGGGTATTCCAATAATTTCGCTTTATGGTGCACACAAGAAACCAACGAAGTCAGATTTAGAAGGCATCGATTTTGTGATTTTTGACATTCAAGATGTGGGCGTCAGATTTTATACCTATATCTCAACTTTACATTATGTAATGGAGGCATGTGCTGAGTTAAATATCGCTCTACTTGTTTTAGATCGACCCAATCCAAATGGCGATTATATCGACGGTCCAGTTTTGGAGTTGCAACACAGGAGTTTTGTCGGAATGCACCCAGTCCCAGTGGTACATGGTATGACAATTGGCGAATATGCTTTAATGGTCAATGGAGAAAAATGGTTAAAGGATCAAAAAAAGTGCGATTTAACAGTACTTACTTGTTTAAATTATAAACACGATATGCGTTATGTCTTGCCGATACCGCCTTCTCCTAATTTACGTTCTGAAATCTCGGTTAGACTTTATCCAAGTCTTTGTTTTTTCGAAGGAACTACAGTAAGTGTAGGAAGAGGTACAGATCAGCCATTTGAATTATATGGTCATCCTAAATTGGACCCTACCGATTTTAATTTCACACCTAAGTCTCAAATGGGTGCTATTTATCCAAAGCATCAAAATATTACCTGTGGTGGTGTTTATTTAGGTGAAGAACCCAACAACTCAAAGTTCACTTTAGCACACTTAATAGCAGCTATTAATGAACTAGGAGATCCTATGTCAGTAATCAACAGAAAGAAGTTTTTTATATTACTTTCAGGAACTGAAAATCTATATCGTCAAATTTTAGCAGGTCATTCTGAGGATGAAATACGTAAAACTTGGCAGTCTGACCTAGAAATATTCAAACAAATAAGAGCGAAATATTTGTGTTATGATTAACGCAAAGATTCTTGACTTTTTTCTACTTTCTCTTTCATCGATTGTTGGTATTTCTCAAGAGATTTAGAAACATCAGTATCAAATCCACCAATAATTCGGGCGGCGAGTATACCTGCATTTTTGGCTCCGTCTAATGCAACCGTAGCTACAGGGATGCCATTTGGCATTTGTAAAATACTCAGGATAGAATCCCAACCATCTATAGAATTGGATGACTTAACAGGAACACCAATTACAGGAAGCGTGGTTAAAGATGCTGTCATTCCTGGTAAATGTGCTGCACCACCTGCGCCGGCAATTATTACTTTGAGTCCTCTGCCCGCAGCGCTTTTCGCATAGCTCACCATTTTTTCAGGAGTGCGGTGTGCAGAAACAATCTCTACCTCTATTTCAATACCAAATTCTTTTAAAATGTCTATCGCACCTTGCATTACTGGAAGGTCAGATGCACTTCCCATTATAATTCCAACACTAGCTTTTTTCATTTGTTTTTGGTTTTTTGGGTTCGTAATTTATGGTATGTTCTATATCTGTCATCATTTGATCCATTGGAAGGTTAATATCCTCTTCAGTTTCTTTGATCAGCTCCTTTAAATTTAAATCTTTTTTAATATCTCCCGTGGACTTTTTTATTTCACTTTTGAGATCATCAGATGCATTTTTGATTTGATAAATTGCCCTACCCATAGTTTTGGCAATGCTGGGGATACTATTTGCTCCGAAAAAAACAAGGACAAATACCAAAATCAATAGGATTTCAGTCCCGGCGATATCATTAAGAAACAATACTTGAATCATAGTGGTACAAATTTACAACTATTTTAGGTGTCGAAAAATACATTCATAGTATCATTTTAATCTCGAATATCGTAACCACAGCGGTATGTATTGGCATGTGCCTCAACAATTGTATTTATTTCTTTACTATATCCACCACCCATAGTTGTTACAATCGGGCAATTAAGTTGTTTGCTATATTCAAATACGATTTCATCACGTTTTTTGCATCCAGATAAGCTCAGCCCTAATCTACCTAACTTATCACTTTCTAGAACATCCACCCCCGCTTGATAAAAGATAAAATCGGGATGGAATGATTTAACAATGTGGTCTAAGCTTTTTTCCAATTCGTACAGATAGCTCTTATCCTTAATCCCGTCCTCAGCCTCAAAATCCAAATCAGATATTTGTTTGTGAAGAGGATAATTGTTTTTTCCATGCATGCTAAACGTAAAAATATGGGGTTCATTAGCACACATTGCAGCTGTTCCATTGCCCTGATGAACATCGAGATCAATAATTAGGATGTTTTGTGCTTTGTTATTTTTTAACAACCAATGTGACGCAATGACATGATCATTCAGTAAACAAAACCCTTCGCCACGATCCGCAAATGCGTGATGTGTGCCTCCAGCAATATTAAATGCAATTGAATGCACTAAAGCTTTCTCTGCAGCCATTCTTGTTCCTTCCATAATCGTCCATTCTCTTTTAATAAGTGTTTCGTTATGAATGAAACCTGAAACGCGTTGCTCTTTTTTTGAAAGCTCTAAATTTTTAAGTCGTTCGAGGTACTTTTTTTCATGGACGGCTTCTGCATATTCATCTTTCAATTTTACGGGTTCAAAAAAATGAGCTTGATCTACAGTACCTTCATGTAAAAGCTGTCTAGGCAGTAAATCATATTTATCCATAGGAAACCGGTGGTTTTCCGGAAGCTTGTGAACATAAATGGGATGAAATGCAATCATTTAGTTTAAAACAAATTAAATTACACAATGTTGCAAGCTTATCCCTGAATGATTTTTTCTACGATTCGAGCCACAGCAGGACAAATCTCGGTGTTTTTAATGGTCAAATTCATGATTTGCACCACATTTTTTCTGTCCGTATGTGGGTATTCTCGACAAGCTAAAGGTCTAGAATCATATACCTGACATGTGTTGTCTGAATTTAAAAAGGTACATGGAGCAGTTTTAAGCACATAATCTTGTTCTTCATCGAGTCTTAAATATTTTTCTGTGAAAGCTCCAGATTTCATCCTCAAGTGTTTAGCTAATCGATTTATGTCGGCATTGCGAAAAATGGGACTGGTCGTTTTACAGCAATTTGCACAATTCAAGCAATCCATAGTTTTAAATTCTTCATCGTGAAGTTCATTGAACTTGGCATTGATTTGCTTAGGTTTTTTTTTCTTGAGCTGTATCAGCTTTTTTTTTATTTCTTTCTTTTTTTTCTTGGCTTGGTCTAGGCTATTTTGGTCGGTGATACTCAAGGGATTGTTCATAAGCTATAAATAATGCCCAAGGTAAGTATTAATCAAATCAATACATTTACAAAACTAAATCAAATCAATTTTGGACTTCCCGGTATATAGAAAACTTTCCAATAATAAATCCTTTTATAAAATACTGTCTGAGTATGCATTTGAAGAAATTCAGATGGTTGGTACTTCTGCAATAAAAACTAAGATTAGTGCTCAAAAGTTTCCAGAAATCATACGTATTAAAGAAATGATTTCTTTAAGTGAGCCATTTTTAAAATCTTCAGTTAAGGAATATCAATTGTATGCTTCTATGTTGTAACGACTCTTGATTTATTAAGTTATAGAGGTACAATTCTCTTCTATGCAAACATTCTTTTTTTTAATCGCTTTATTTATTTTTTCAACTTCATTTTCTTATGCTCCAAATAATGAACCCTCTATTCAATTTCATATAAACCCTAATGGTGATGAGTATATCAAGGGTATAAATAATGATTTCGAATCCCGATTGCTTCAATTAATTAATGAGCGAAGAAGGAAAAGAGGTCTTGTTCCTTTAGAGCTTCACGACGATCTTATGCGTGCAAGTCGCTATCATGCGGCGGACATGGCAAATGAGAATTATCACGAACATGCTACCTATAACAGGGGTAAATATGGTCTTCAAGTTGGCATGTCAACGTTTAAAAGAATTTCAAAATTTTATGATGGATTTGCGAATACTGAAAATATCGCAGCAGGTTACGG